>JAGCVN010000142.1 GCA_017962315.1 Kiritimatiellia bacterium | reverse complement strand
CCCTTCGGGGACGCTCCCGCCCCTTCCCCTCCGGCTATGCCAGTGGTACGCCAGGCACCTCAATGACACCGAAAGACAGAGTCCTGTTTTGACAACTACAACAAGTCCTGTTTTGATTTCACCCCGACACGGACAAAATTCCGTCTTGCCGTGTCTCCCATTTTTTGCTATCGTCATCCCTGTTCCGATGGAGAGAAGTTGGTTCAGGGCGAAACCGAAAGGAGAAAACGATGGGCATGAAACGGATGCTGGCGGTGTTGGCGACGGTCGCGGCCGTCGCGTGGACGGGGCTTGCCGAAAACGTGACGAACGTGCGCGGGATGCAGCGCGAGAAGTCGAACCTCGTCGACATCTACTACGACATCGAGGCGACGGACGGCGGCACGTACACCGTGGCGGTCCAGCTTGAGGGCCGGACGAACGAGGTGACCGCCGCCACCTTTTCGGGCGACGTGGGCGAGGGCATCGCGCCCGGTAGGAACCGCCACATCCTCTGGAACGCCGGCGCCGACTGGCCGGGCAAGAAAGGCGACGTGAGAGCCATCGTGACGGCCACGAAAAAGGACGACAAGCATGGCGGCGTCCAGCTCTGGGAGGGAGGCCCGTACTGGGCGGACAGGAACGTCGGCGCATCCTCGCCCGAGGATTACGGTCTCTACTTCTGGTGGGGTGATACCGTGGGATACCGCCCGTCTGGGACGACGTTCGGGTTCAGCTTCGGTTCGGGCAATACGCCGACATACAACAAAAGTATCGCCACGCTGCAAAGCGAGGGCTGGATTGTATCGCAGAACGGCACATACGTCTTGGCTCCGTCACATGACGCGGCGCACGTGCAGTGGGGCGGAGCATGGCGAATGCCGACGTACCAGGAACTGTACGATCTTTGCTACAACAAATGTGACTGGGCGTGGACTTCGGTGAACGGCGTGAATGGATATGTCGTTCGTGGCAGGGGTGCCTACGCTTCCAACAGCATTTTCCTCCCCTGCGCCGGGCGCGGCGACGGGACTTCGCTCAGCTTTTCCGGTTCGTTCGGCGACTACTGGTCGTCCGTCCCGTACTCGGTCGACTACGACGCCTACGGGTTGTACTTCGATTCGAGCTACCACAGCACGGGCAGCAGCGGCCGCAGCTTCGGCCAGTCTGTTCGCCCTGTCCAAGGGTTTGCCCAATAGCGAACGAAGTGAGCGCATCCAATTCTTCAATTCTTTAATTCTTTCGAGGGAGGCAGGCTGTGAAAAGGCTTTGGCGACTGGGTGGGGGCTTTGGAGACCTTGGGGACTTTGGAGACAATGGAGACAATGGGGACTTTGGGGACGCGCCATTGTCGCCAAAGTCCCCAGCCTTTGGCAGAAAGGCGGTTTGCTGATGGCCACCCAGATCATATTGCCGCATGGCGGCTACAAGCGGCTGCTGACATACCAGAAGAGCGATGTCATTTACCAAGGCACTGCTGTGTTCGTGAGGCGTTTCCTTGAGCGCGGCGACCGCACCATCGACCAGATGGTGCAGGCCGCGCGGAGCGGCAAGCAGAACATCATCGAAGGCAGCGAGGCGTCGGCGACAAGCAAGGAGACGGAGCTGAAGCTGACCAATGTCGCGAAAGCGAGCCTTGAGGAGCTTCTTGAAGACTATCTCGACTACCTCAAGACCCGCCATTTGCCCGAATGGCCAAAGGATTCCGAGAAGGGGCTTGCGGCGCGGCGTTTGGGGCGCGTGGGGACTTGGGAGGCCTTCGCGCCGCATCTCGAGAAGAAGAGCGACGAAGTTGCTGCCAACCTGATGGTTTCGCTCATCCGGCAATGCACGTATCTGCTGGCGAAGCAGATTGCGCAGCTGGAAGATGATTTCAGGAAGCACGGCGGCATAAGGGAGCGGATGTATGCCGCGCGCAGCGAAGCCCGCGCTGAAGACTGGGGCAAGGCGGCGTATTCGCGACTTGCCGGTGCGCAATCGCTTGACGACCTGACCGTGCGCTACCGCGAGATGGCGGACGAACTGCGCAGAATGGCCGCAGGAATCAAGAAGAGAAAGGGCTGGGCATGAAGAGCGACGAAGAGGAAGAGGGAGAGGGGACAATGGAGACCTTGGGGACTTTGGAGACGGTGGGGACTCCCCAAAGTCCCCAAGGTCCCCAAAGTCCCCATCGTCCCCACCGTCCCCAACCACCAGCTGATTTGAAAGGAACCGAAAGATGAAAAAGGCAATAACCAAAATCCTCGTGGCGGCCATGCTTGCCGCTTGCGCAATCACGGCGGAGGCCGCGACCGGCACTTCGGCGTGGTTCTTCGTCGATACCACGAACAACGGCGGCGAACCGGGCAATCCGGATACTCCCGTCGCCCCCGTCTACACGTTGCACGACGTGCCGCAGTACGGCGGGCTGCCGGCCGCGTACAAGGGCGGGACGTTCAACGGGTATGCGCTGGACGAAGACGGGTTGATCGCCGGGACGTTCTCGCTGGCGGTGAAGAAGCCGAAGAAAGGCGCGAGTTCCGCCGCCGCGACGCTGACCTTCACCTCGCTCGCCACGGGCAAAAAGACGAAGATCAACGGGAACGTGGATCTCGCCACGGGCGCGGGCAGCGGCGGCCTCGCCGGGTTGACGTTCGGCGCGGATGCCGTCGGCGGGACGGTCGCGAAGGCCGGGACGCTGGACGGCGGCGCGGACGCGGTGAAGGCGAAGAACGCCGCCTCGCTTTCCGTGCTGGCCAAATTCGCCGGCAAGAGCTACGCGGTCGCGCTGGCACCGGAGAATCCCGACGGCTACGCGCAGGGCGGTTACTCGACGCTCGCCATCGCGCTGGCGGCGAAGGGCAAGGCGAAGGTCTCCGGCGTCCTGGCGGACGGCACGAAGGTGACGGCCACCGCGCAGATGACCGTAGGCGACGCCTACTGCTGCGTCCCCGTGGCCTACGCGAAGAAGAGCAAGTTCGGGTTCGTGGCGTGGTTCGACAAGAACACGCGCGAACTGCTCGGCGTGACCGCGCTCACGCCGTGGAAGAACACGGTGAAACCCGCCTTCACGATGGACTGGGCGGTGGCCGCGTCCGGCGCGAAGGGAAGCCTCGCCGCCGGCGTCCGGACGGTTGCGCTGGACGGGGCGAAGCTCACCGTCCTCGTGCCGGGGACGATCGGGCAGACGCCGTTCGAGATCCCGCTGACGGTGAAGGGCGCGAAGTGGGACGCGGGCAAGGCGGCGAAGGTCGCCTACAAGGGCGGCGCGGTGTCCATCGCCGGGGCGAACGTCTCCGGGCTGAAGCTGGCGTACACCGCGAAGACGGGGCTGTTCAAAGGCTCGTTCACGGTGTATGCCGTCAAGGGCGGCAAGCTCGCGAAGACGAAGTTCACGGTGAACGGCGCGGTCACGGACGGCGTCGGCTACGGCACCGCCGTGCTGAAAGGCAAAGGGAGCGTCCCGCTGGCGATCGAATAACCATCTTGCTGTAGGTACGCGCCCATCCTTCCGGCGAGGGGTGGGTTTTCCCCGGCCCGCCGCAACGGGGTTCCCGTTCAAACCACCTTCATTTTTGGTTTTTCCTTTTCTTCCACCGTGTGGTAGTATAGTCCTCCTTGTTTTACAAGAACGCGATTTCTCCGGAGGAAGCATGAAGGAACAGGCGAAAGACAAGAAGACATTGATCGGCAAAATCAATCCCGACGTGTTGCGGTTCACCGTGGGCGACGATCCGGTACTGGACCGGAAATTGATTGTCTGGGATTGCCTCGGGTCTGCCGCACACGCGACGACCCTCGCCGCATTGAAGGTGAAACCCGCCGTGATCACCAAGGCGGAACGCGATGCCGTCATTGCGGAACTCATCCAGATCATCAGGGACGCGGAGGCCGGCTCGTTTGAAATCACCGAGGCCGACCAGGATGTCCACCTCGCCATCGAACGCCGCCTGACCGAACGATTGGGCGACCTCGGGCGCAAGATCCACACGGGGCGCAGCCGGAACGACCAGGTCGCCGTCGATATCCGCCTTCACCTCAGGGAAGAGCTTCTCGGCCTGACCGGCGAGGTCGCCGCGCTCGCCGAGGCCCTTGTGAAGTTTGCCCGCCGCCATGTCGCCGTCCCGATGGTCGGGCGCACCCATCTCCAGCCCGCCATGCCTTCGACGGTCGGGATGTGGGCGAGCGGGTATGCGGAGATGTTGCTGGACGACCTCCCCGCCGTGGAGGCCGCCTACGTCGTCAACGACCTCTGTCCGCTCGGTTCCGCCGCCGGCTACGGCGTCCCCCTGCCGCTCGACCGGATGTTGACGGCACGTCTGCTCGGCTTTGCGCGGCCCCTCCACAACGTGTTCTACGCGAGCTGCGCGCGCGGCAAGGACGAGGCCGCCGCGCTCGCGGCCTGTGCCCAGATCATGGTCAGCCTCTCCCGCCTCGCGCAGGACTTGATCCTCTTCTCGATGCCGGAGTTCGGCTATTTCACCCTTCCCCGCGAAATGTGTACCGGCAGCAGCATTATGCCGCAGAAGTACAACCCCGACGTCCTGGAGCTGATCCGCGCCAAGGCCGCCCGCGTCCAGAACTGCGCCAACGCCGTCACCGGCATCCTCACCGCCATGCCGGGCGGTTACAACCGCGATCTGCAAGACACCAAGGGGTTGTACATGGAGGGGCTGGAGACGACCCGCGCCTCCCTCCGCATTCTCGCCCTGCTTGTCGCCGCCGTGACTGTCAACCGCGACCGTCTCCGCGCCGGTTTCATTCCCGGCGTCTTCGCGACCGACCGCGCGCTGGAACTGGTCGCCGGCGGTATGCCGTTCCGGGACGCCTACCAGCAGATCCGTTCCCACCTTGAAGATCTCGAAGCCGCCGATCCGGATGCCGCCGTCGCCGCGAAAACCTCGTGGGGCGACACTAACGGGTTGGATTTCGACTTCTACCGCGAAAAGATCCATGCCGTCCGGGGTTGGGTTTCCGAACGCAGGAACGGCGCCTACCGGGCGTTCTCCAAACTCCTCGGCACGAAATTCCCGCTTGCCTGAGGTTGTCCGACTCCAGAAAGAAGGAAAGACGATGGACGTGAAACGAATGTGGATCGCCGGCGCGGCGGTATGCTGTGCCGTGGTTGCGGCAGGTGTCACGGTGAAGGTGCCGCTGCGGGAGGGCTGGCGGTTCGTCAAGGCCGACGATCCGGCGGCGGGGACGAATCTCACGATCCGCGTGATGAGCGGCATCCTCGACCGTGCCGACAAAGGCGATGCGTCGGGCGCACCCGCGTTCGGATGGGCCGCGCCGGATTTTGACGACGCCTCGTGGCGCGAGGTGCGCGTTCCGCACGACTGGGGCGTCGAAAAGCCGCTCGATCCCAGCCGTCCGTACGGCGACGGCTTTCTCGACGTGACAGGGGTGGGATGGTACCGGATCCGGTTGAACGTGGAACGTGGAGCGTTGAAGGTTGGATGCCCGGATGTCGGCGGTCTGCCGTCGATTGTCCCGATCCCCCCCAACGGCCGTGTCTTCTTCGAGTGCGACGGCGCGATGAGTTACGCCATGCTCTACCTCAACGGGACGTTTCTCGGCGGCTGGCCCTACGGGTATACACGCTGGCGCGTCGATCTGACGAAGCATCTCAACCCCGGCGGAGGGAACACGCTCGCCATCCGCTGCCACAACGTGAAGGATTCGTCGCGTTGGTACACCGGAGGAGGGTTGTTCCGCGAGTGCCGCCTGCTCGTCCTGCCTGAAGACTACGTCGTTCCCGGCAGCGTGTACATCACGACGCCGGAGGTGACGGCGGAACGCGCCAGGGTGCGCGTCCGCTACGAGATGTCGAAGAGCGGAAAGAAAGACCGTTCCTTCTTCGTGGAGAATCCGCGCCTCTGGGACATCGACGATCCGTATCTCTACACCGTGGACGTCGAGGGCGACACGTACCGTTACGGCATCCGGACGATTGCGTTCAACCCCGACAAGCGGCGTTTCCAGCTGAACGGACGTACCGTGCCTCTGAACGGCGTTTCGATGCATCACGATTTCGGCGTCCTCGGCGCGGCGTGGAACCGAACGGCGCAACGGCGGCGTCTCGCGCTCTTCAAAGAAGCGGGGGTGAACGCGGTCCGTTCGTCGCACAATCCCCCGGACGAAGGGTTGTTGGAGCTTTGCGACGAGATGGGGATTCTCGTCAAGGACGAAGTGTTCGACGAGTGGCGCAAGACGGGGGTTGCGGGCAAGCGCAAGAACGGTTACACGAACCTCTTCGACGTCTGGCACGAACGCGATGTCCGCGCTTGGGTATGCACAGACCGCAACCATCCCTGCGTCATCCTGTATTCCGTCGGGAACGAGATTCCCGAAGGATTCCCACAGATCGCCCCGCACGACGAGTTCGAGCGCCGCGCCCGCTCGCTCGCGGACATCGTGGCGTCCGAGGATCCGACGCGCCCGGCGACCAACGCCAACAACAACCGCCAGAACTACGTCAATGAATTTCCGGCCGTCCTGCCCGTCATGGGTTGCAACTACTACGCATGGATGTATCCCGCGCTCGTGGCGAAGCATCCGAACGTGCCTTTCTTCGGGTCTGAGACGACGTGCATGAGTTCGACGCGCGGCGAATACCACTTCCCCGTGCGACAGGCGTGGGGCAAGACGCCGTTCTATGACATGTACAACTCTTCCTACTGCTGGGAGGCGACGGGCTGGAAGGCGGTGAACCAGGGCTGGGCGTGCCCGCCGGACGCGCAGTGGCACTGGATGGACAAGGTGGGAACCTGCATGGGCGAGTTCATCTGGACCGGTATCGACTACCTCGGCGGACCGTTCTGGTGCGACTCGTGGCGCAAGAAACCGAACTTTACGGATCCCGCCGAACAGAAGAACGCGCTCGCCGAAGTGAAGAAGTTCGGCAAGACGCGCGCGGCAATCCATACCTGCAACACGGGATTCCTCGATCAGGCGGGGTTCAAGAAGGATGCGTTCTGGCTCTACCAGTCGCGCTGGCGTCCGGATTTCCCGATGGCGCACATCCTGCCGCACTGGAACTGGAAGGGGCGCGAGGGCAAGATCACGCCGGTCTATGTGTTCACCTCCGGCGACGAAGGGGAACTCTTCCTGAACGGCAAGTCGCTCGGAAGGCAGCGCAAGCAACCCGGTGTGTGGGACCGCGCGTACCGTCTCCGCTGGGATGACGTGAAGTACGAACCCGGCACGCTGGAGGTCATCGTGTGGAAGGACGGCAAGGCGTGGGCGCGGGACCAGGTGAAGACGACCGGTGCGCCGGCGAAGCTCTCGCTGGAGGTCGAAAGCGGGGCGGGCGACGATTTTGTATTCGTGAACGTCTCGGTGCGCGATGCGGAGGGGCTTGTGGTGCCGGACGCGAAAATTCCCGTTGCGTTTTCGGTGGAAGGCCCCTGCGGGATCATTGCGACAGACAACGGCGACGAGACGGACTTCACGCCTTTCCGCAGTCCTTCGCGCAAGACGTTCAACGGCTGGGCGCAGGTTGTGGTCAAGGTGAAGAAAGGCGCGGCCGGCGTAGCGCGCGTCACGGCAACCTCGGACAACCTCTCCGGAAGATACCATGTAGAGGTCAAAGGAAGAGAGGGGTGAGTATGAAAGTAATCGTGGTGGGCGCGGGGTTCACGGGCGAACAGCTCGCCCGCGTGCTGGTGGCCGAGGGCGACGATGTGCGCCTAGTGGAGCGAGACCACGAAAAAGCGCGGCACGCCGCGAATATGCTCGACTGCACGGTGCTGGAAGGAAGCGGAAACGATCAGGCCGTGTTACGCGAGGCGGGGGTTGGGTCAGCCGATGCGCTTGTGGCGCTCACGGAGAGCGACGAGATGAACATCGTCTCGAGTATGCTCGCCAAGTCGTTGAACGGGAAACTCAAGACGCTCGCGCGTGTGCGGAATTCCTCCCACTACATCGGCGCGTCGTTTAACGTGGACGTGGTGTTCAATCCGGATGAAGAGGCGGAGTCCGCGGTATGGCGGGCGTTGGAACACGGAGCCGCCGGCCGCGTGATTGACGTGGCGCACGGGTACTGCATAACGGAGCTGGAGGTGGTGGAGGGCGACTCGTTCGACGGGATGGCGGTGGCCGATGTGGCGAAGCATCCGGAATGGAAGGCGTTGATCGCCTATGTAGACCGCGATGAACAATCGCTGCTTCCGTGCGGGAACACCGTCCTTGCACATGGTGACAGGATCGGTGTGCTCTCCAAGGAGTCGGATGTAGAGTCGCTCGTGAAGTTCGCGCACCTGCCGGCCGTGAAGAAATACAGGCATGTGGTGATATTCGGCGCGGACCATGTGGGGCGGCTGGTGGCGGCCCGGATGCACAGGGGGTTCTACCACAGGGTTTCGGTGGTGGACTGGGACGGCGCGAGGTGCAGACAGGCCAAACTCGACTTTCGCGGTGTTCAGGTATTGTGCGGCGACATGATGGACGAGGAACTCATCCGCGAGGAAAAGCTCGGCGAGGCGGACGCGCTGGTGGCGG
Source organism: Kiritimatiellia bacterium (assembly GCA_017962315.1). Taxonomy (GTDB): domain Bacteria; phylum Verrucomicrobiota; class Kiritimatiellia; order RFP12; family UBA1067; genus RGIG8368. The sequence goes on along the minus strand of JAGCVN010000142.1, from coordinate 33,529 downwards.
TTTCGGGGAACTACGACCGAAACCTGATCGTCGCTTCATACCTGAAGTCGCTCGGTGTCGCGAAAGTCATCGCCCTCACGTCCAGTTCCAAGTTCAACGACGTCGCCTCGCGCCTGGGAATCGACGTGGCGGTGCCGATGCGCGGGACGGTGGTGGACGCCGTGTTGAGCCGTCTGCGCGGGCGGAACGTGCTGGCGGTACACACCGTGTGCCGCCAGCGTTTCGAGGTGGTGAAGTGTGTGGTCTCGGAGGACAGCCCGTTCGTCGGCAAATCCGTTCAGGAAATCGCCAGTTCCGGCGAATGGCTTCTGTTGCTGCGCGATTCGGGAAAGAAGACGGAGATTCCGCACGGGAATACCGTACTCTCCGGGGGCGACTGCGTGACGCTCGTCACGCGCTCCTCGGACAGGCAGATTCTGGAGCGTTTTTGCGGAAAGGCTTGAGGCCATGTCCTTCTCGGTAATCCGTATCTTTTCATACATGCTCGGTATCGTGGGGGCCGCGTTGTTGCTTCCGTTCACGGTGGGATGCCTGTACGGCGAGGAGCGGGCCGTACTCGCATTCGGAGTTCCGATGGCGGCGAGTTGGGCGATGGCGCTGGGATTCTGGTACCGGCAGAAGGGTGGCGTGAAGACCATCAGCGTGGAAGGCGCGTTCATGGTGGTGGGCGGGATCTGGATGGTCATCGGGCTTTTCGGCGCACTCCCGTTTTACCTAAGCGGGACGGTGGCTAGCTTTACCGACGCCGTGTTCGAGAGCGTGAGCGGGTTCACCACCACGGGGGCGACAATCATGAAGGACGTGGAGGCGCTTCCCCGCAGCGTGAACCTGTGGCGCTGCGAGACGCACTGGCTAGGCGGAATGGGGGTGATCGCGCTCGCGGTGGCGTTGATCCCGCTTTTGGGCGTGGGCGGTTTCCGCATGATCAAGGCGGAGACGACCGGCCCGGAGAAAGGCAAGCTTACGTCGCGTATCGCCACCACGGCCAAGACGCTTTGGTGCGTCTATTTCCTGTTCACCCTTACGCAGACGCTTCTGCTGTGCCACTTCGGTCTGTCGTGGTTTGACGCGCTGTGCCATGCGTTCTCCACGATGGGGACCGGCGGGTTCTCCACGTACAACGACAGCGTGGCGCATTTCAACAGCGCCGCCGTGGACTGGACGTGTACGGCGTTCATGTTGTTGGCATCCGTGAACTTCACGTTGTATTTCCACCTCGTCACGTTCAGGGTTCGCGAGGTCTTTCTGGACACCGAGTTGCGAGGTTTCCTGCTCGTGGTGGCGGGCGCGGTGGCGGCCGTGACGCTGATTGAGTTGCCGGAATACGGCGATCTCGCGAAGTCTCTACGCTATTCGGCTTTCCAGGTGTCGTCGATTGTCTCCACCACCGGGTTTGCCACTGCGGACTACGCACGCTGGCTGCCCGGGGCCCAGGCGATCCTGTTCGTGCTCTTTATGATCGGCGGTTGTTCGGGTTCTACGGCCGGAGGCGTGAAGGTGATCCGGTGGGCCATTCTCTGGAAACAGCTCAAGAACGAATTCCGCCGCCTTCTCCATCCGCACGAAATCGTGTCGCTTCGCCTGAACGCGATGGCGGGGAGGGAGGAATTCGTGCCGCTGGTGGCCTCGTTCCTTTTCGTGTACTTGCTGCTGGTGGCGGTAACCACGTTTGTGGGCGCCCTTTCGGGGCTTGGGTTGCTGGAAGCCCTCACCGGGGCGATGAGCATGATCGGCAACATGGGGCCTGCGTTCGGGACGCTCGGACCGTCGGAAACGTTCGCCTCCCTGCACGGGGTGGTGAAGTGGTGGTATTCCTTTGTGATGATTGCGGGCCGTCTCGAGATCTACACGGTGCTGATCTTGATCGGTCGGGCGCTCCGCGGAGTATGACAAAACGCGCCGTCAAGCCGCCATGCGGCGTGCCTTACGGGCGGGTCATTCCGAGACGGAGGATCGGGAGGATTTCCTGCCGCAACGTGGTGTCGAGGTCGAAGAGGGCGAATCCCGGGCAGCCGGCCTCGCGGACGGCGTTGATCTGGTCGATCACCTGCATCGAGTCGAGCCGGCTTTCCGCCGCCGTGACACCGATTCCGGGGATGACGGCGAGCGCCTGTTTCCGCGTCTTGGTCTGCGCCGCGAGCCATTCGTTGAAGACCGTCGGGTTCTCCGTGTAATTCATCGGCGTGACATAGTTCACCAGCCCGATGTTGATCCAGGATTCCCAGTCTTGTCCCACCGCCTCAAGGCAGGAGGGATATTTCCCGAAAACCGCCGCGCTCAGGATTTTCCCTTTCGCGTTTTTCCGCATGGTCCGGCGTACGGCCTGCACGAAATCGGAAACCTGTTTCACGCGCCACGCGAAGAACGCCTGCCGGAACTTCCCTTTCTTTACGCCGTCGGGCCAGTTCGCGACACGCTTGCCGACGGACTGCTCGAAACGCGCCCGGACGGAGGGGCCGAGGCTGGAGACGAAATCCGGGTACCGGACGAAATCCAGATGGATGCCGGAGACCGGATACGAGCTGACGATTTCGCGCACGGCGCGTACTAGGTATTCGCGTACTTCCGGCGAGGCGGGGTCGAGCCAGGGACGGGAAAGCCCCGCCTCGTCCTTCAGAAGCCATCCGCGCTGGTTGAAAATCGAGATGCGGTCTTGCGTCGCGCCTTCCGTCGAAAAACAAAGGATCCAGGCGTGTACGCGGATGTTGCAGGCGCGGGCCGCGGCGAGACAGGCGGTGAGCTGGTCGCCCTGTTCGTCGAAGATTTTGGAGCGCGGCAGGACGCCGCTTTCGTAATGCGCGAAACCGGCCCCCGCGACGTTGACGTAGAGATCGGTGATGCCGGCGTCTTTCAGCAAACGCATCGTGCGCGGCCATTCGCCGGGATAAAGCCCCATTCCCGAATGGTCCCAGACGGCGCGGATTTCGCCTTTGCGCGGACGCTGCACCGTGCCGTAGACCTCGGCGGCACGGGCCTTGAGTTCGTTCGCCGCCATCCATGCGGCATAGCCCTGGCCTTTTGAAAGGAGCGCGGCCGCCTTCCCCGCACAGTGGTCGAGCGAGGCGACGCCGTGCCCGGCGCGGGCGCGTTCCGCCGGCGCGGCGACGGAGACGGCGGCGTTGACACGCTTCTGGACGGCGCGACCCTGCCGAAGGACTTCCGCCGCCGAAACGTTCCAGAGCGCGGGATCGACCGAAGCGGCGAGCGCGAGGAGCAGCCGTCCTTTTGCCTCGGCGTCGCCGTCGGCGAGCAGGACGTGGGTCATCCAGAATCCGTTCTTCGAGGCGAGCCACGCCGGTTCTTCCGTGCGCCGTCCTTGGCGGTCGTGCCACCACGCCATCACATGGGCGCGGCCGGGGACGGGTCGGACCAGGAAAATGTTGCTCGACGATTGCAGGATCGTCTGCGGAACGCCCTGCGGGGTGTACGTACCGGGAATGAACGACATCATCGACCAACGGCCTTCCGTGCTACCCTTCAGATAGCGGACGGTTTCCAGATCCATCAGCGCGGCGAGACGCGGCGAGGCCGAGTAACAGACGATGAGCTTCCCGCCGCGCCGGACGAAGGCTGTGAGCGCGGCGAGCTGCGCGTTCCCCGGCTGCGAGAGGTAGACGAGGACTGCGACCTTCTTGCCGGAAAGCGTCGTGCCGAGTTCGGTATCATCCGCGATGACGGTATCGACCCCCGCCTTATGGTACCAACGTTCGACGTGGCGCGCGAGCGACTGGGCGAAACGCCGTTCAGAAGGGGAGACGGAGGCGGCGCCGTGTATGACGGCGACAGGTACGGCGCGAAGGGATGCCGCGAACAGGAAAAACAACCAGGCGAAAAAGAGGGGACGGATCTTCATGGCGTTAATCAATCTCATTTCCGAGATCGACGGTATCGAGGTCGATCTCTCCCGTGAACACAAATTTTACAGGCCCCGTCAACGTCATCCCCGTGCAGCGCCGTTTGCGCCAGTCCCCGTCGATCATAAGGTCGTAGCCGGAAGGGGTCTTGACTTTGGTCGGCAGGCTGAAGCCGAGGGTTTCGACGGCGACGACCGCGCAGGCGACCGCGCCTGTCCCGCACGCGCCGCTTTCGGCTTCGACACCGCGTTCATACGTCCGCATCGCGAGCCGGTTCGGGGGGCGGACGGAGATAAAATCCACGTTCGTCCCCTCTGGCGCGAAGACGGGATGGAGACGGAGGGCGCGCCCGAGCCCCATGACATCCACATCCACGAGGTTGGGTGTCTGCACGACGAAGTGCGGGACGCCGGCGACGATGAAGTCGCCCTTGATCACGGTTCCGTTCACGTTGACTTCAAGTCCGTAATTGCGGCGGTCGGGATCCGGCATCCAGAGGCAGACGCCGCCGTCGTCCTTGATCTGGGCGTCAACAAGTCCCGCGCAGGTTTCCATCGTCAGGGATTTCCCGCACATCCCGATATGGTGGGCGAATGCGGCGGCGCAGCGGGATCCGTTGCCGCAGAGTTCGACCTCCGTCCCGTCCGGGTTCAGGAAGCGCATCCGGAAATCGGCCTTGTCGGATTTCTGGAGGATGATGATCCCCTCCGAACCGATCCCCGTGCGGCGCCCCGCCAAGGCTGCCATCAGAAAGTGGTCTTCGACGGGAACCGTACCGTCACGGTCGTCGATCAGGATGAAGTCGTTTGCCGCGCCGTGCATCTTGGTAAATTGAATCTTCATGGCGTTTCTCCCTGTTATTCTTCCAGCCCGATTCCAAAGATCCGCAACATGCGGCTGCGCAAGTCGCCCTCGTTTTCCAACGGGATGTCCCCGTCGCCCTGGAGGTCAACCAGGTCGGAAAGGATGTTCAGCGTCTCGCCGAGAATGACGTCGTTCTCCCCGTCGCCCTTCTTCTTCTCCTGTTCCTCCTCGGCCTCTTCCAGTTTGCGGAGTTCGTTCTCGTGTTTCATGAGCTTGCGACGGGCTTCGATTTCCAACGGGACTTCCGTCCGCTCGTTCGCCTCGCGGACACGGCGCGTGTAGCGGGTGTACCGGATGTAGCGCTCGTTATGCGAGAGCCGCTCGGCCGAGAGTTCTTTCAGCCGGGGTACGAACTTCTGGACATCGCCGACGGGCATATAGAGCGCGGCGCGGACTTTCGACCAGGGAAGCGCCCCCGGCAGTTTGTCCTCGCCCATCATGTCAAGTCCGTCGAGCAGGGAGGGGATCACGATGTCGGAACGAACGCCTTTGATTTGCGTGGAGGATCCGTTGATCCGGAAGAAACTCGCCGTCGTCACCTTGATTGACCCGTATTCCGGCTTGCCGAGCGACATGACGGACTGCACGGTGCCCTTGCCGTGCGACTGCGAATCGCCGACGATCACCGCGCGGCCGTAGTCCTGCAGTGCGGCCGCCACGATCTCGGAGGCGGATGCCGACGCCCGGTTGATCATCACCACCACGGGTTTTCGGAACGCCATCGCGGAGTAGGCGTTCCGGATCGGCAACGCCCCCAGCTGGGAACGTTCCGCTACCTGTACGGCGGGACCGCTGCGGACGAAAAGCCCCACCAGGTCGATCGCCTCGCGGAGCGAGCCGCCGCCGTTGTTGCGGAGGTCGAGGACAAGCCCGGAGACGTTGACGCTGTTGAACGAGGCGATCTGCTTGGCGACGTCCACCGTCGCGCTGCGAAAGCCGGGTTGCCCGTACCGCTTGTCCATCGTCCCGTAGAACGTGGGAAGACGGACGTAGCCGAGGCTACGGACGGAACCGTCCTTGAGCGTGACGCGTTCGACCCGTCCGGTCGCGGCCTGTTCTTCCAGTTTGATCTCCTCGCGGATGAGATCCACCCGTTTTGTGCTGTTGCCACTGGGGTCGGAAGCGGGGATGACCTTGAGGACAACTTTCGTTCCCTTTTTCCCCCGGATTTTGCGTACGACTTTGTTCAAGGGCCAGTGGAGGGTGTTGACGATTTCCTCGTCGCCCTGCCCCACGCCGATCACTTTGTCGCCTTTCACCAGTCTGCATGGGCGCTTGTCGCGCTCGGCGGGACTTCCGGGGATGATTTCCATGATCATCGCCGCGCCGTCCTCGGAACGGAGCTGCGCCCCGATTCCGCAGAGCGTGAGGTTCATGTCGATGTCGAAGTCCTCCTTGCGCATCGGCGACATATAGTCGGAGTGCGGGTCGTATGCCATCGCGACGGCACCGAGGTAACGTTGAAGGATGGATTCTTCGTCAAGGTCGTCGATGATCATCTTGTATTGTTTGTATTTTGCGGCAATGTTCTCCTCGATGGTCGGCGCGGGCGCATTGGTCGTGGAGGTCTGCCCGGTGGCGTTCGTCGCGGCGGCGGCCTTGTCCGTCTTGTTGCTGGCGTTCGCGATGTCGAGTTCCCGGCTGAGCCGGGAGATGAGCAGTTCGTTTTTGATGCGGCGGCGCCACAGGTCGTCCTGTTCCGCAGGGTCGGCGGGCCAGGGGGCGTTCTTGCGCTTCCACGTGTAGCTCTCCTCCTCGTTGAAGGAGATCGGGTGCGCGAGCATGTTCGTGACGAACGTGTAACGCTCGTCCAGTCGCTTCTGGAAGAGGCGGTAGATCTCGTATCCGAACGAAACGTCGCCGGATTGGACGGCGTCGTCGATTTTCAACTCCATCCCGGCGAAACGATCCAGGTCTTCCTGTAGAAAATAACTGTGGTCGAAGTCGAAGGAGGTGATCAGGTTCGTCCACGCCTTGCACGAAACCGAATCATCCAATTTCTGGTGCGACAGATGCATCCCCGGCAACACGCGCGCCATCTTTTCCAAAATTTCCCCGTAATACGGTTGGGGCTGGGGGCCCTTGGCTGCGTTCACCCCGCCGGTCGCGGCCAGCAGAAACACCGAGCAGGCGGCAAACACGCCCGTGCTGAACATTATCACCCGTTTCATGCTTCTTCTTTCTGTTCCAAGGATTTCACGATACGTTCCAATTCATCTTCCGTCAAATGCCCCTCGCCTCCCGTAAGCAGGGCATTCAACTCCGAAACGTTACAGATCAGGGTCTCCCCCGCTTTCGACGGGGGGGCGGCGAAGGTGTCGCTGGCGAAACAGAGGATCGGCGTGCAGGCGGGAGCCTGGGGAAGTCGCCGGGCCAGCAGCGACTCCGTCAACGCGGCCTGGCGTACCGCCTGTACCAGCGGGGGACGCGACGGTTCGCGCCCGTTCACGAGAATCTTGCCGCCGTCAAGCGTCACACGCCCGGACCAGTATTTCGTTTCAATCGCAAACACCCCGATCGGTCCGGCGACGATGTGGTCGGCGTAAACCCGGTAGGCGAGGGGATAGTCGTGAAATACGTGCCACCCCGCCGGGAGGCCGCGCAGGACGAACCCCGTCAACTCCTCACCGTGCGCCCCTTTGAACCAGCTTGACAGCCCTTGCAGGTTACGGCGCGCGACAAACGAGAGAACGACGAGCGAGACGGCGATCGCCACCGCTCCTACGACGCCCTTTACCGTGGGAAGCGTCGCCCCCACGCAGATTCCCAAAATGAACAAAACAAGCATCGTCGGCGCAATCGCGCGGATAATCCCCTCCGCACGTGCGCTGTCCCCCGGTTCCCCGTGTATGATGACACCTTTTCTCGTATTCATGGAAATGCCATTTTCGCTTTTTTATCCCGTTTAATCAATGTTTTTTTGGCTTTTCCAAGAATTTTGTGGAGAAACATGAAACTTGAATTCCCGCCTAGAGGCCTAGGAGGCACCGAGAAGGGAAGGACGCGCCCCGTCGTGTCCACTAGCGGAGTGGGACGGGCCGTCGGTAAAGGGTATTTCCGAGGTGTGAAACGACGGTTTCCCCTGGAAGGCAACGGGAGGGAAACCTCGTACGTTTTTTGAACGTAGAGGCGCAGAGAAAGGGCAACGGGGATGTTGCCCCTCCCTGAAACAGCGCCGACGGCAGCCTGTCCCCCATTGCGTTCCCTGCGCCGAATACCCGCATCTTGAAATCGGTTCTTCCCTGCGTTTCAATCAAACAGAAAGACGGTAAAGAAGAATCCATGTTTCGACGAAATGTCCGAAAGTCGGCATAAAACACCCATGCGTATGCCTGAAGAACAAAAAAACTTGGAAGCTCCGAATTCCTTCGTTGGGTTATTTGCGATAAAGGGTCGCGGACAGCAATCCGGCGAATGTCTCCGTCCCGCGGCATTCGATGCGGAGCGACTTCAGTTCCTTCGCGGGGTCAAGCGCGATGGCGTGGGCGTTTGCATGGGCGGTTTCGCCGAGCATTACGGGACGCCCCTTCACCGCGTAAGGCCTGTTGTCGCGTTTCGCGTCGTAGTAGCTCCACTGTCCCTGCGAATAGTTGAGCCAGTCGTCGCAATTGTCCGGCGGCACAAGCGAAAGCGTCTCTTCCGATCCGTCGGCGTATTGTACCTTCACGCACGCCGCCTCCATCCACGCGACGTTGGGGTTCGTGACGACCGCCGTGAGCAGCGAGAGCTTCCGTGCCCGGCCGGAAAGCGGAACGTCGATGGCGTCAGGGAACTGTTCGTAGAACGAGACGAACGCGGCGTTATTCCCCTCCTTCGGCCCGAGACGGAATGAGGGACCGTACTCCGTCGCGAGCGCACCGTCCGCAGGCCAACGGTCAAGAGACTTCGGCACGGCGTAGTCCTTGGGCCAACGGCGGTTCCCCGCAGTCTCGTGGTGTTCCCACCAGGAACGTCCGTTCGCCATGATGGTGCGCGGGATTCTAGACCATGGCTTGTTGGCGATCCGCGGTGAATACTTCCCGGCGTGCAACAGCCGCAGGTTCTGGTTGAACGACTTCGAGAGATCGACGAACTCCGCCTTCGCGCCCTGCGGGATGGAGAGGTCGGAGCCTTCACCCTTTGGATGGCCCCAGTGCGAATGGCGAGGGGGAATCGCCGCGCCAGCAAATTGCGGTGCGGGCGCGGGGACGACCTTGACCGTCGCGGCGCGGCTGCCGCCCGTCACCTTCACACCGCCTTTGCGCGTCCAGCGATAGGAGAGGTACGGGGATTTGATTTCCGCTTCGTTCCACGACGCGGGAAACGACGGGCGAATCTCCCTGCCATCGACAATGCCAAACACGCCCTCCGCCACGGTACGAAGGAATCCGGCCGTGTTGTCGGCGAAGTCGATGTTGGAATAACAGGCGAAGTCGAAGTTGAGGTCGCACGTGCCCACGCCGGGTCCGCAACCCGCGCCGCGCGCAGAGACAACCGCCGCGTCGTGCAGGTTGCGCCAGCCGAGTTCCGGCTCGCCCGCCTGGTAGCACGCGAGCGCCCAGAATATCGTTTCGTTCGGGTAGCGTCCGCACGATGTCCAGAAGAGCGGCAGACGGTTGGAGGAGTAAAGCAGCGTCGCGCCGTCTTTGGCGAAGTGCGTCGGCACGTTGTCCTCCACCCATGCGACAGCACGGCGGTTACGCACGAGGTCGAAGGGAAGGTTGTCGATGGCGACATAGACGGTCGAGAGGTCGGGCGCGCGCATGAGGCGCTTGAGTCCGAACCGTTCGCGATACTCGCCCCACACGCCGTCGCCCTCGTGCCACAGGTTTTTCGCGATTGCGTTCTCCACGGCTTTTGCGCGGGCCGCAAAGTACGCCGCGTCGTCCGCCTTTCCGAGCCTTTGTGCGACTTCCGCCATCACGCGGCAGTCGAAGGCGTAGTAGGCGGAGGCGATCGTGCCCGCGCCGCCGTTGCACCATTTGTCGTCGGTATTCCACGTGTTGAGCCAGTTCTCGTAGAGTTCCATGCCCGGCACTTTCATGTTACGATCCATCCACGCAAGATGCCGTTTCACACCGTCGTAGGCGATCTCGCGCATGAAGTCGTCGTCGTGCGTCCACTTCCAGTAACGCATTACGGAGACGGCGAACTCCTCGCACATATTGTACTGGGAATCGCGCTTCGGTTCGTTGGGGATGCGCCCGTCCGCGCGCTGGGAACGGAAATGCTCGCGGGCGTTCTCCTTGAACCGGTCTTCCCAGCCTGTCGCATAGCAGATGTAGGCGACGCGCCACCCTGCGAAAGCCTGTTTCCAGTTCGTCGCGCCGTGCGTGATGTGGCGCCCCTCGAACATCGCGTCCGCGACGAGTAGCTGGCACGGAAGAAGTGAATCGAGGATCGGATCGGGTGTCCTGATCTCGATCGTCCGTGCAATGCGCTCGAAGTGGTTCGTCGCCGCGTCGAACATCTCGGCAACATTGGGAGTTCCGGCATCTTTCCCGTTGAAAGGCCCTCCCTTCCTCTCGAAGTCGTAGTACGTCCTGCCGTCCCTTGCGCCCTTTGCGGCGAGCGTCCATTCGCCGTCGAACTTCGGCGGCAGGCCGCCCGTCGTTTCCACGAGAAGTCCGTCGGAGGAGGCGCTACGCACCATCTTCACCGTCCCCTTGCCCTTGAGGTCGTATTCGGCGCGTCCCCATACGTAACGGTACTCGACATCTTCCGTCCCGTCGCCGAACTGCAACACGCCGCGTACCTTCTTGTCGATCCTGTACCCCCGGAATACTTTCAGGGCGACCTTCGGTCTGTCGCTCGCCCACGGAAGGGACTTGCACGGACTCAGTTCCCGGTCGTCTCCATGCCACCCGTAGAGCGGACGGTTGAATTCGGCGTTGCCGTTCTTTGCGGCAAAACCGCCCGGCACGGGCGCGTATTTCAGCGCGGGGACCGAAGAGACCGCCGTGGCTTTCGGACTGGCCGGCACGGACTGGTCAAGGTTTTCCCACGAACTTCTGTACAAACGTTTGAGCGGCTTCCGTTCCCCGCGCGGTGTGACGAGGTCCCGGTCCGGCACCTTTTTGCCGTTGAACGTGCAGTTGCGAAACGCCAGCGGTTCCGTGGCGACGGCGACGAACGGATCTCCGTCCTTCACCTCCGCCTTGAAATTCTCCAGCTTGACGTCCTTCAATACGGAATCCGCGTTCCCGACAAAACGCAGGGGGAAGGCGCTCTTGACGTTGAAGTTTTTGAAGGTTACGTCGCGGACGCCCCGAATCTTGATGCCCGGTTCGGCGACAATCTGCACCGCGCTTCCGTAGACGCTTCCCTCGTAGCCGTCGAACACGATGCCGGAGATGTCCATGTAGCCCTCATCGTATGGCCGCAGATAGCGGACGGGATAGTCGAAGAAGATCCCGTTCCGCCCGGATGCCTTGATGTCTTTGAAGAGGGCGTTGCGGATCGTGTCATCGGAGGGTGCGCCCATTCGGATTGTCTGGCACGTGCTGTTCAAGACGCAATTGGAGACCACGATGTCCTCGCAGACGATGTGTTCGTCCGGTCGTGCACGCATCGCCCGCAGGATGAGGCAGTCGTCGCCGGTCTTGAAGAAGGAGTTGCCGACGCGAACACGACGGCATCCATCGAAATCGATGCCGTCGTTGTTGATCATCTGTTGGTTGGCGACAATCCGGATACCGTCCATGGCGATGTCTTCGCACAGGCGGATGAACATCGTCCACATGGGGCTGTCCTTGAACGTCACGCCCTCGAACCGTATGCCTTTGCAGCGGACGAACTGGACCATCAACGGACGGAACTTCGGTTTCGGCCAGTGCCCGCGTGGCGGTTTACGGTCGTAGAACGCCGGTCCCTGTCCGTCTATCGTGCCTTTCCCGGTTATGGCGATATCCTCGGCGTCCCACGCCGCGACCACTACCGCGCGCATGTTCTCCGGTGCGACGGGGCAGACCTCCCTTGGAAACTCGGCGTAGTCCGCCCTGTTGGTGCTGGCAAGGAGGACTGCGCCCTCCTCAAGATGCAGTTCCACATGGCTCTTCAGCCTGATCGTCCCCGTGTGATGGACTCCCGCCTTCACCACCACGCGGCCGCCGCCCGCAGCCGCCGCCTCGTCGATCCGCCTCTGCAGCTCCGCCCCCGGGTTCCCGGCGATCGCCTGAATGACCATGCCTGCCGCAACTGCCGTGAATACTGTCTTTGTTTTCATTCGCTGGTTCTCCCTGTTAACTCGTCATCTCTTCATCCACCACGCATACCGATTTGATGTCGGCATGTCGATGCGACCGCGTCGCGTAGCGGAAGTCGGCCTTTCCTTCGTCAGTTGAACTTCACTGTCTCGGCGCCGCCGCCCTTGAACTGGCGGGACCTGCCGTTGAACGAAATCCCCATCCACCCAGACCGGCTTGCCGGCGGTACGGTACGGCGCGGCGTTCTTTCTGCGCTGCGCCTGCGACATCACGACCTTCGGCGGTCTGCCTACTTTCAACTCGAAAGCGTACGTGCCGTAGGGGTGGTCCTCCACGATGTCCGTGCGCCCGCCCGCGTGTGAGACCTCCTGATCCACGCAGAAGCCCTGTTCCTGCAAGAGGAACTTCAGGCAGCGTGCGCAGGGAAGCTCGTGCGGCTTCCTTTCCGTGGAGCCATGCACTACGCCCGCGTAGAGCGCGGACCAGTTCGCCTCGCTCCATCACCTTGCGGTGCGCCTCCATGTGCCCGGAGAAATAGCGGTCGAGTTCGCCCTCCGTGTAGCCGGGCATGGCGGCGTAGGCGCCCGCAAGCCCGTGTTTCACGCATTCCGGCAGGTTCGCGGAAAACCTGTCGTAGTCCTCCGCCGCACACATCTCCATATCGAGGTGGATGACGGGGTGCTTCTTTCTCCAGTCCCAGTCGGTGTTCATGATGGCGAGGCCCCCGAACAGCCTGCGCCTCTCCTGGAACATCGCTTCGAGGGTGGAGATTGTCAACGACTTGCCGAAGCGGCGCGGGTGCGCGAGGAAGAACATCTTCCGCCCTTCGTTCGAGGCGAGACGATGGAACCACGCCGTCTTATCGATATAGACGGAATCTTCTCGGCGGATCTCGCCGAAGTCGTTTGAAGCTATGTTTACCGTCTGCATGGTATGTATTACACAAAACCTCGTCTTCCCGCACAAGGGGGCGAATGTTGCATGACGACCTTGTCGGAGAGGGATTATTCAGCGTGCGGAGTCTGAGTTACGGACGGCGGAACGCGGAACACGCCCTTGGAGAAGCCGTTGGATTTCGTGTAGTCGATGATGTACGGCGCGACGTAGGCGTTACGGAACTTGGCCTTCTGACGGGGCGCGAGCGTCACGCCGTCAACCAACTTCCCGGAACTGGAAGCATTGTACGGATAGGCGTGATAGACCATGTGCCGTTTCCCCGCTTCGTCCACGAAGAATGCGGCGTGTCCCGCCCCCTGCTTATCGACCCCCGGCAAATGCCTCCCCTTTCCGTCCGCGACCCCAAATACGGGATTGCCGGCGTACTTGACCCAGCTGGATGTCTGGAGCGGATCCCCGCCTGTCCAGGTGAGTTGACCAAGACCGTAGTTGGTCCAGAAGCCGCTACCGGAATAGATGAGATACACGTCGTCGCGATCGCCATAGACCGCTGTCGCGCCCTCCACGACACGCGGAAGATACGGCGTCTTCAGCCGTTTCACGGGATTCGTAATCAGACCGGAGCCGATGCTTTCCCACGGTTGCGTGGGCACCGTGACGATTCCGGCATCGGACGCCATCTGCCACGGCATCTTGAGGCGGGCGATGCGAATCTCCTGATGGAAGTCCGCCGAACCGCGCCCCGTCTCGGAGACAAAAAGCGAATAGACACCCTTCCATTTCCCGGCGCGGATGCGAAGCGTGGTCTGCCCGACGAGCCATCCCGGATAGGGGGCACCGTTCTGATCGAGAATCAGGTGCGACGAGAACGTCTTGCCCGACACGGGGTTACCGTAGGGGCCTTCGGGTTCTCCCGAAAGCGACTTGAGCACGATACTCTTCACATGGCGGGAATCTCCCGGCGCGGAATCCCGGAGTGCGGTGAACATGTACCACCCGCCGTGTCCGGGGAAGTCGTCATCGGAGAAATGGTGTATCTCCGGACTCCACACGCCGCTCACGCCCTTGTAGCCGAGCGACCCCAGCATTGGATCAACCTTCGCGTCGTATGCGAGATGCTTTGTACAGTTCGCCGAGGATAGTCCGGACAACGCCGCGGCTTCCTCCACGAACACCCTGCTCCCGCCTGTCTGCGTAAGGTAAAATCTGCCTTCATGGCGGAAAAGCCACGGATCGGCGCAGGTTTTACGCAGAAGACGCCCGAACGACGAATCGGGCTGCGGTGTGCCTGCCGAAACGTCAAACGCCGTTTGGACGGCAAGTACAAGAAGAATTACCGCGAAGACGAGAGGTTTTTTTTTCATGTCATTCCTTTTTCTGGATTGCCTCGTTATCACCTTGATGAATTCCTTGAGAAAGTCTTCACTGCACGGACTCCACGTGCTGAAGCCGGTTCGTGACGGTGTCGAACGCCTCGCCGCCGCCGATCACGCAGATGGAGGCGTCCTTCGTCAGGCCGTCGAGCACGTCCGCGAACTTCAAGAGGTCATCCTTCGTCGTGCGGAGCATTTCCGCACGGAGTCGCTGCACGTCCTCGGGTGTGCGCCCCTGCAAGTAGCGTATCGCGGCGGTGGACACCTCCACACTCGGCGTCTCGTAAGGCTCCGTGGACGCGACGGCGCTCACGATGTAGCGGTCGAGCGAGGCGGCGTCCTTCGCGAACGCACGCAGCGCGTCGCCCGACTTGTCATAGCAGCCGAGCGTGCGGCCGGGCTTGGGGTCGTTCCACGAAAGGTAGCCGCCGTCGCCGTCCGACCGCACGTTGAAGTTCGATCCGTAAGCACCGCCGCGTACGCGGATCTCGTCCCAGAGGTAGTCGAGCGAGAGGATGCGCGCCGCCACCACAGAGCTACCCGAGTACGGACCGGGGCGCACTGCCTTCGCGGCGAACGCCACCTTCCCCGGTGTACGGAAGCCCTCCGCCACCTTCGGCGGCAAGCCGTAGGGCGCGAAGCTCCACAGGGCCGAAGATTCAGGGAACGTCGCAAGCAGGCCGCGCGCCCAGTCGGCGGGCGTGTTGTCTGCCAGGCAGCAGAGCGCGATGCGTGAGGATGTGAAGATACGGTTGCGGAGCGCGTCGAGGCGTTTGCAAATCGCCGCGCCGTCTTTCGCGTAGGCGTCGTCAAGCTTCTGGAGATGGCGGATCTGTGCAAGCCCCAGGAGGATTTCCTCGCGTAGTCCGCGTTCGGAGAGAGCCGCCTGCGCACGACGGCGGGCATAGTTACGTGCGCCGATGCCCATCGTGCCGCGCTCCTTCATGCGGCGCTGCTGGCGGAGGATGTCGCCGATCGCTTTCAAGTCGTCGAATTTCGTCCTGAGCAGGATTTCGGGCACGAGGCGGATGATCTCGTCCTTCTTTTCCTCCAGTGCGCTCACCGACACGTCGACGTAGGCCGTCGCCTCGCCATCGAACCGCCCTTGGACGTCGGCCGATACGCTGAAACCGCCGAGGCGCGAGTCGATCTCGCTGCGGAGCGCGAGCGCGGAGTACTTTTCCGTGGCGAGCTGACCGAAGAGCGTGGAGAGTAAATATACGTCGGACAACTCCTCGCGCGTGAGGCCGTGCAGCTGGAAGGAGAGCATCGCGTAGGTAATGCCGTTCGCGCCGGTGCGGGGGGAGAGCACGGGTACCGTCCCGCTGCACGCTACCTGCGTCAGTTTCTGGACACGCTCAGGCCCGCGCAACGGCACGTCTGCAACGGCGAGGCGCGGGAGCTTCGCGAGGTCTGCCGGGGCATCGGCGCGCTTCTGGAACGCGGCGAGTTCGCGCGCGAGGGCAAGTTCGCTTTCGAGCCTCTCCTTCGACCAGCCGGCCTTGAGCGCCGCAAGCTCCTTCTTCTCGGCGGCGGCGCGCTCGGCGGCGAGCGTGGCGGAGGGTGTCATCGTGAGCTGCACGTGGTGGGGGTTGTCGAGCAGGGCCTCGCGCAGGAACTTCTCGAACCAGCCCGTCTCCAGCTTTGCGCGGAGCGAGGCGTAGAGGTGCGCATGGCGGAACGCCTCGGACGGATCGCCGCCGTACATCCATGCCGCGTTCGCATCGGAGAAGTAGGCGAGGCCGCGCGGGGTGCCGCCCGTGTCCTTCTCGCGCTCGCGGAACTCGTGGCGGTCGAGGATCGCCGCGATACGGGCATGGTCGAGGCCGTTCGCGACGAGGTCTTCCAGCGTCTCGCGCATCACGCGGCGCACGTCGTCGCCCTTGCCGTCCTTCACGTTCTTTGCGTAGAACGTGGCCGTACGCTGCTTGTTGCCGCCGCACCAGAGGGCCACGTCCTCGCAGAGTCCACGGGAGAGGAGCGCTTTCGTGAGCGGTGCCTCGTTGGAGCCGGCGAGCGCATCGGAAAGCACGTCGAACGCAAGCCCCTTCTCGCGGTCCTTCCACGGTGCGAACACCCAGGCGTCGGCGACGAGCGTTTTGTCTGCCGGACTCACTCCGGACGCGATTTCGTAGACGATCGTCTTCGACACCGAGACGGGTTTCTGGAGCGGCACGGAGGTGTCCACGTCCTGATGTCCGTAGGGCGCAAGGTATGTGTCGAGCTTCGCAAGCACGGCGGGAAGGTCCACACGGCCGTCGAGGAAAATGCGAGCGTTGGACGGATGATAATGGCGGAAGTAGAAGTCCTTGTACTTCTCGAACGTGAGGTCGGGGATGCTCGCGGGGTCGCCGCCCGAGACGAAACGGTAGGTGTTGTCAGGGAAGAGCATCCGGTACAGCTCGTAGTGAAGGAGATATTCGGGGTTCGTGAACGCGCCCTTCATCTCGCTGTACACGACGCCGTTTCGGCTAAAGGCCCCCTCGTCGTCCACCTCGTAGTGCCAGCCCTCCTGGCGGAACGGAAGGGGCGATTTCACGCTGAGGGGATGGAGCACGGCGTCCATGTACACGTCGATCAGGTTGAGGAAGTCTTTGCGGTTGCGCGAGCAGACCGGGTACGCCGTGTAGTCGGAGGCGGTCCAGGCGTTGAGGAACGTCGCGAAGGAGCTTTTGAGCAGTTCGACGAACGGCTCCTTTACGGGGTACTTCTCCGATCCGCACAGCACGGAATGCTCGAGGATATGGGCGACGCCCGTGTCGTCCTTGGGAATCGTGCGGAACGCGATCGAGAACGTCATGTTGTCGTCGTCGCGGTCGAGCCAGAGGAGGTCGGTGCCGTTTTTCGGGTAGGTCATCCGCACGAGCGTGCCCTTCACCTCGGGGACTGGCGTGACGGCCGTCACCTCGAAGCCGCCTACGCGGTCGCCCACCTGGTACGCACAGGCGACACCGGTCATCAACGCGCACCCCGCCATCAGTTTTTTTGCCCTCATCGATTCGTCCTCTTCTTTCATTGTTTTCTTTCTGTGCGGGGGCGGTGGGCTGCTAAACCGCAAGCCCCGTCGTTTCGGGGACTCCCAGCGCCAGATTCATGTTCTGGATGGCGGCACCGGAAGCGCCCTTTCCAAGATTGTCGAAACGCGAGACGAGCACGATGCGTTCCGCGTTTCCGTAGACGGCGACCTCCATGTCGTCGCGCCCGGCGAATTTGGCGGACGAGAGGAACCCGCTCTCGTCCGCACTCTCCGCGTAGCGCACGACCCCGTCCGCATACGCCGTACGGTAGGCCGTGCGCACGTCGTCGGGCGTGCCCGTGAGGTCGCGCGCGAACACGGGCACGACGACCTCCATGCCCGAGTGGTGCGGTACGACGATCGGGAGGAACGCCGGCGCGGTGGAGAGGCCGCACATCTTCATGATCTCAGGGAGGTGCTTGTGCGTCTGTCCGAGCGCGTAGAGGCGTCCGCCCTGGTGGAGGGGTGTGGGGGTGGTCTCGTAGTCGGCAATCATCTTCTTGCCGCCGCCGGAGTAGCCGGTTAGGGAGGTCGCGGCGAGCGCCGCGTCCGGCGCGAGCAGGCCCGTGCGCACGAGCGGCTCCACGAGCGCGATGAAGCCGCTCGCGTGGCAGCCGGGGTTTGCGATGCGCTTTGACAGCGCGATGCGCGTGCGTCGGCCGGCGAGTTCGGGGAAACCGTATTCCCAGCCGTCTGCCGTGCGGTGCGCGGTGGACGTGTCGATTACGACCGTGTCCGGGTTCTCCACGAGGCCGACCGCCTCGATCGCCGCTGCGTCCGGCAGGCACAGGAATGCCACGTCCGCCGCGTTGAGCGCATCGCGCCGTGCGCCGACATCCTTGCGTACTTCCTCGGCAAGCGTGATGACTTCCACGTCCGTCCGCGATGCCAGCCGTTCGCGGATACGCAGGCCGGTCGTGCCGGCAGATCCATCGATAAATACTTTCTTCATGGCGGGCAGTATACCATAACGCATCGGTACTTTGACAGTCTTTTGTTACAGTCCCGTTTATTTGGGATTGAAACGGATGGCCGTTGCGGTGTATACTGAACCCCGTATGCGGAACTTGTTTTCATTTACAGGGTCAAAAGAACCGGATGCGGCAGGGCGGAAACCCGTACACATCGCCGTTATCATGGACGGGAACGGACGTTGGGCGAAGAAACGCGGTCTGCCCCGTCTCGCCGGGCATCGCGCCGGTTCGGAGAGCGTGCGCCGCATGTTGACCTACTGCCGCGACGCCGGTATTAGGTACCTCACGCTTTATGCGTTCAGTACGGAGAACTGGTCGCGTCCGAAAGACGAAGTCTCCGGGCTGATGCATCTGCTCGAGGGGTTCATCAAAGAGCATGAGTCCGACCTGTTGGAGAAGCAAGTCCGTCTCCGCGTGATTGGGCGGCGGCACGACCTTCCCGAAAAGCTCCAGACCGAGATCGCGCGCCTGGAGAAGGAGACCGAGGCGTTCGACCGCCAGTTGCTCGTCGCGCTCAGCTACAGCGGCCGCGCGGAATTGACCGATGCCGTCCGGCGGATCGCGGAACGGATCTGCGACGGTTCGCTCCGTCCGGGGGAGATTGACGAGACGACCATTTCCGCGAACCTTTACGCGCCGGACGTGCCGGATCCCGACCTCATCATCCGGACGAGCGGTGAAATGCGTATCAGCAACTTCCTCCTGTGGGAATGCGCCTACAGCGAGTTCTACGTCACGCCGGTCCTCTGGCCGGATTTTCAAGAACAGGATTTCCTCGCCGCGCTGGATGCCTACGCCGCCCGCGACCGGCGTTTCGGAGGTGTCAAGGCGTGACGCGAACCCGGTAAGAAACGTTTGGAGCAGACATGAAACAGAAAATCATCCTCATCCTGGCCGTTGTGATCGGATTGATCGCCGCTGCGTTGACCAATTCCTACTTGACCGCGAAGGACAACGAAGTCAAAAGATGGGTCGCGAACTTCAACAAGAAACACGCAAAGGTCAGTGCCGTCTGCGTGAGGCGGGATCTTCCCTCCGGCACCGTTCTGACGGTGAAGGATCTCGGCGCGGTGGATGTCATGGCTGACGCGATTCGCGGGCACTACATCAAGGAAGAGGATGCCTTGTCGCTCGTCGGGCGGCGCACGGTGCGCAAGTTGGAGAAAGCGGTGCCCGTGTTCTGGTCTGACATTGAAGGCGGCGATCCCTTATCCCGCGGGCTTTCGGGCGACATCAAGACGCGGATGCGCGCCATTTCCATCAACGTCGCCGGGGCCGCTTCCGTCAGCGGCATGGTTCGCCCGAACGACCATGTGGATGTGCTGGGCACCTTCTCGTTTCCCGCGAAAGACGGCAAACAGGGGGAAATGGAACTGGTGACGCTCACCATGCTACAGGACGTGCTGGTTCTGGCGACGGGCCGCGACACCGCGAAGAGCCGGCTGGCGTCCTCTGCCGTATACGGCAATGCGGCCTACAGTACCGTGACGCTGGAGGTGACCCCGCGCGAGGCGGAGATGCTGGTTTTCGCCGAACAGATCAAAGGGCGTCTTTCCCTCGCCCTCCGCAATCCCGACGACGTCTACTTCGAGAAAACCCTTCCCCGTGTGGATTTCCAGAAGATCCAGGGCGAGATCGAGGAGTTGAACAACTACCGTCAGCAACAGCTGTTGCACAAGAAGATGCAATGAAAAACGGCGGAACGGACCTGCGTCCGTTCCGCCGTTTCTGGAAACGATACCGTCGTTACTCGCGGGACTTGTTCTTGGCCTCGTTGACCCGGAGTTTGCGGCCGAGGATCTCCTTGTCGTGGAGGGCGGCGATCGCCTTTTCGGCTTCGGGTCGGTTGGGCATCTCGACAAAACCGAATCCCTTGGACTTGCCGAACCGGTTGGAGATGACGCGCGCCATTTCGACCTTGCCGTACTTTTCGAACTCCTTGCGCATCTGGTCTTCCGTCATGTCGTAGCTCAGGTTGCCGACATAGATTTCGACACAACCGTTGGACGGCTTCGCGTAACGCTGCATTCGGCGGGCGTCTTTCTCGGACGTGCCGTTCTTTTTCCCGCAGGCTTTCCCGATGAGGAAACCCACGATCAGGCCTGCCGCGGCGGCTCCGGCCAGGGTGTAGTAACAGCACGACGTCTGAGCGCAGGCTGCCTCTGTGGTTTGTGCTAACAATTGGGGAATCAAGGATACCTCCTTCTTTTGCTTCTCTTCTCTTGGTTAATCCGCTAGCGCGTCTCCAGGAAACCTTCCAGCTTGCGCAAGCGGGTGGGGTGGCGCAACTTGCGCAGGGCCTTCGCCTCGATTTGGCGGATGCGTTCGCGCGTCACGTTGAACTGTTTGCCGACCTCTTCCAGCGTCCGCGAATAACCGTCGGTCAGCCCGAAACGGTAATCCAACACCTGCCGTTCGCGGTCGGTTAAGGTGTCCAACACCTCCCGCAGGCGTTCCCTCAGCATGCTGTAGGCTGTCGTCTCTGCGGGATTGTCGGCCGTCTTGTCTTCCAGGAAGTCGCCGAAATGCGCGTCGTCGCCGTCGCCCACGGGGCTTTGCAGTGAAATCGGCTGCTGGGCCATGCGGTAGACGGCCCGGACGCGGTCCACCGGAATGTCCATTTCCTCGGCGGCCTCTTCCGGCGTCGGTTCGCGACCAAGTTCCTGTACGAGTTTCTTCTGCACGCGCAGGAGCTTGTTGATCGTCTCGATCATGTGGACAGGGATGCGGATCGTCCGGGCCTGGTCCGCGATGGCGCGGGTCGCGGCCTGACGGATCCACCACGTGGCGTACGTGCTGAACTTGTAGCCTCGCTTGTACTCGAACTTTTCGACCGCCTTCATCAGCCCGGTGTTCCCCTCCTGGATCAAGTCGAGGAAGGAGAGACCCCGGTTCATGTACTTCTTGACGATGCTGATGACGAGCCGGAGGTTTGCCTCCACCATCTCCGTCCGGGCCTTCTGTCCGGAACGGAGCGCGTTGCGCAGCGACTCGAACCGTTCCAGGAAGTCTTGCGGCGACATGCCGAACTCGCTTTCCAGCATCGTCATGCGGTTTGCGATATCCTGGAGGCCCTGGTCGCGTTTCCGGGTCTGCCGCTGTTTCAACAGCTTGTTCTGCTCGTTGATCAACCGGCGGTAAGGGCGGTAGATTTTCTCGTCCGCCTCGGTGCAGAGCGATTCGAGGATCTTCTGCTTGAAATTCAGGTTAAGGAAAATATCGACCAGTTCGGCACGTGTTTTCTCCAGCGCGCGCTCAAGCCGCTTCTGCTTGGATGGGTCGGTGTTGGTGCAGATATCCTCGTAGCCTTTCAGGATCTTGGCGCGTACCCGTTCCAGGGTCTTCCTGACCTTGCTGACGTTCTCCATGTAGGTGTCGCGGCTGTCGATGAATTTGTCGGTGACGACGCGGTCGAAGCGTTCAGTCCCGTTCTCCATCTTCTCGATCAGTTCGAGATAGAGGCGCGGGGTGAAGGCGAACTGGTTGAACATCACGCGCTCCTGCTCTTCCGCGTCTTCGATGCGCTTGCAGATTTCGACCTCCTGTTCGCGCGTCAACAGCGGCACCTGGCCCATCTGGTGCAGGTACATGCGGATCGGGTCGTCGAAGAAATCCACCTGGGTGTTGCGACGCTGTTCGTCGTCGCGTTGCTCGTGTTCGCGCTTGAAATCCTCAACTTCTTCCGGGCTGATGATTTCGATTCCCTGGGCGCGCAGGACGGAGAGGTACAATTCGATGTCGCGGCCGCGGACGACGGAACCGGAGATGCCTTCGTTGATGTCGGTGTACGTAAGGAAGCCGCCTTGCGCCTGGGCGCGCCGGATGAGGGCGTTGACGTATTCGCTGTTTTCCTGTTGTTGCGCCTTCTCCTCGGCCCTGTCAATGGCCATTTCCGTCCCGTACCGGATGTACGCCTGTCCGTCCTCGTCGAATTCGTCGTCAAGCCCCCGGGGACGCTCCGCACCGTAGGCGGGGGCGGGGTAGGTGTCGGGGGCGTCGTCTTCGTCATCGTCGAACGGATCGACACCGGGGCGGGGCGGCGTTTCGCCGTCCTGCACCTCGCGGGCGAGCTTGTCCGCGTCGATGTCGAGGTCGGCCGCTTCCACTTCCTCCGCCGTGGACTCGGTGGGCATGTCCAGCGAGGAGTCGAGAATCATGATCTCGCCGTCGGAGACAAGTGGACGCTGGGGACGGACCGGCACAATTTCGGGCATGGCCTCGGACTTGTCCTCCCGCTCGTCCTTTGGTGCGGCCTGTTCGCTGACGGCGGTTTTCTTCACGGTCACGGCCTTCTTTTCGGCGGTTTTCTTTTCAGCGGGCTTTTTCTCGGCGGGCTTCGTCTCGACCGGTCTGCGAGGTGCGCTTTTCTTTTCTCCGGTGCCCTTGGCCGTCTTTACAGGTGTCTTGCCTTTTTTGGTCGTTTGAGCCGGATTCTTCGCCGTCTCTTTCTTGGTTGCCTTAGCCATTCCGATTTCCTTCCAAACGTGACACATCTAGTCATTTTACCAAAAAACGGCTGTTGTGTCAACCGAAACAACCGTTTCCGATTCTCGGATCCGGCAAAGGGCAATTTACAGCCCCTCTTTTAC
This sequence comes from Kiritimatiellia bacterium, assembly GCA_017962315.1. GTDB lineage: Bacteria > Verrucomicrobiota > Kiritimatiellia > RFP12 > UBA1067 > RGIG8368. The sequence goes on along the minus strand of JAGCVN010000142.1, from coordinate 10,778 downwards.
TATATTCTCCGTTTTTTAAAAATTTTACAAAATTTTGTCAAAAAATATTCGCTGGCGCTTGAAACTCACCCGCGCCAGAGGGAGACGACGAGATAGGCGGTTGCCATCCCCGTCGCCATCCCGGCGAAAACTTCCGTGCGGGTATGTCCGAGAAGTTCGCGGAGTTTCGCGTAGCGGACCCTGCCGCTTGTGGCGAGTTCTTCCGTGATTTGGTTGAGGATCCGCGCCTGGTGCCCGGCGGCACGCCGGACAACCGCCGCATCGAACATCGTGATGGAGGCGAACCCGACGGCGAGCATCGTCATCGGACGGTCGAACCCTTCGGTCAGGCCGATCGACATCCAAAGCGCGTTCACCAGCGACGAATGGGCGCTCGGCATCCCCCCCGTGCTCAACAGGTACTGGAAATCCACCTTTCCCGTCTTCACAATCCCCCGGATCATCTTCACCACTTGCGCGTTGATCCAGCCGAGAAACGCCGCCCAGAACCAAGGGCCGGCCAACAGGTTGAAGGGGTTGTAATCGACAATCGTCATATCCGCAGCGGCATCAAAACGTAAAGGAAGGGAATGCTGCACTTCAGCAACGCGGGACTGTACCCGTTGCTCAGTTCGAACACGATTTCGTCATCGTCGATCGTCTTCAACGGATCCATGACGAATTCCGGATTGAAGATAATGGAAATCTCCTTTCCGGCGTACTTGATGGGCATCGTGTCGCGCGCCTCGCCCACCTCGGCCGCACTGGTCGTGATGGTGAGCTGGTTCGCGGAGAACGTGAGCTTGACCGAATTGAATTTGTCGGTCGTCACCGTGGAGACGCGGCGGACGGAGGCGAGCAGGGCGTTGCGGTCGATTACCACGCGCTCGTCGGAGGAGTCCGGGATGACCTTCCGGTAGTCTGGATAGACACCTTCGATCAGCTTGCTCGTGAGCAGTTTCCCGTCGAAGGCGAACATCACCTGTCCCTGCTTGAAGTAGATGCGGAGTTCCCCTTCGGAGGAGAGGATGCGCAGCAGCTCGCTCACCGCCTTTGCCGGGAGGACCATGTCGCGCTCTTCGTTCTCTGGGAACTCGACCTCGTGATCCACCTTCGCCATGCGGCGGCCGTCGGTGGCGACCATCGTCAGTTTCTTTTCCTTGAAGGACATCAGCACGCCGTTCAACACGCGGCGGGTTTCATCCTGCGACGTCGCGTAACACGTCTTGCGGAGCATTTCGCGGAAAACGCCCTGGTCCACGCGGTAGCAGAACCCCTCGTCCGGAACGGGAATGGGCGGGAAATCACGCGCGGGCAGTCCGATGAACTTGAAGAAGGAGGAACCGCACTGGACGCTGGCGACGTTGGCGTCGTCAAGCTCGATCTGGACTTTGTCCTCGTTCAGTTCGCGGATGACGCTGACAAAACGCTTGACCGGGAGCGTGGTCTGCCCCGCCTCTTCGACCTCGCATTCGACCTCGCAACGCTCCGAAATGTCCACGTCCGTCGTGGTGATGGACAGTTTGCCGTCCGCTGCAGCGAGCAGCGCGTTCTGTAGGATTTGCAGGGTACTCTTCGAGGTCACGACGTTTTGAACCGTCTGCAACCCATCCAGCAACTTAGACCGGACGATGGAAAACTTCATAGTGCCTCTCTTGTTTCTGATGCGTGATGAAAAACGAACGGATTTAGTCTACTCTTCTGTAACCCGTTTCGTCAAGCGTTTATTCGACACGCGAGATTTCCAGTGCGCCGAGGTAGACGCCGTTGTGGGCGGGGGACTCGCGGAGGGTTTTGTTGTCGAACCGCCCTGGCCCGAACCAGAAGTACTGGTCTGGTTCCGGTTTCCACGTGAGGACGTCGTACCATTGCCATCCTTTCCCGACCTTTTCCGCCTTGACCGAGAGGGAACCGCACCCTTTGCGGCGGGCGTTGTCGTAGACGCCTGCCCAGAACGCCTCGCCTTTACCGTCCGGCTTCTTGTCCACCTTTACGTGGATCCGGATGCGGTAGGTCGCGCCGGGGTCGTAGGCGATGCGGGACGTGTCGAGCCGGGCGGTCCAGCCGTAGTGCGACGGGTTGAGCATCATGGCCGACCCGAACATGGCCTCCCTGTCCTTGACGAACTTTCCCTTCAGTATGACGAGGCTGTTCGGCATGAGATCCTGGGCGGGGACGACCGCTTTGTCCTGTGGCTTGGGCGACGCCGCCGTCGCGAGGAAGTTCTGCCAGCCCCTGTCGCGGAAGTTGAATCTGCCGCCGTTCTCGATCCATCGGATGTCGCCCTCGGCGGCGACCTTGCAGTCGTACAACTCCTTCACCATGCGCCATGCCCCGTCGATGTCGTAGCGCGACAGGTCACGCGCGACCCACGCCCGGATCTCTGCCGCCGAACGGGCCGCCAACACATAGAGCGGCGACGCCGCGCCCATGCGCACGTTGTAGGAACGGGTCGGGTCGCCCTTCACGGCGGCTTTCGCCTTTTCCCAGTAATTCGTGGCGCGGACGAGGAAATCGTCTGGCACCCTGTTCCTGTCTGCGGCGTTGACGTAGATGCCCCAGTGGGTGATCCCTTCGCGCCGTCCCAACGCCTGCGCTTCTTCAAAGTACTGCCGCACGTAGGGCGCGGCCGCGCCGTAGTAGCCCTCGAAGAACTGGTCGAGAAGCGGTTTGACCGGCCGGTCCGGATTCCATAGGAACTTCGCGATGAGCCACGCCTTCAATTCTGCGAAATCCGCGTGCAGCCCCTGCCCGCATCCCTGTTCGAACATGAACTTCACGCCGTTTTCGCGGTAGAATTTCAGGTTTGGGCCGAGCGTGTAGACATTGGGCAGTACATTCAGATAGTCGGCGAAGTCCGTCGTATAGTCCCAAAGGTAGAGGTTGGAGGTTTGCGCCGCCCACCCCTTGATGTCGCTCTCGAACGAGACGTTCGCCTTGTTCGTGCTCACGCCGAACGGATGGTTGAATTCACACTCGATGGAACAAAGGCAGGGAACGACGTTGTGGCGCAGTTTTGTCTTTTTCGGGGGTTTGCGCGTGTACTGGTAGGCGAGTGTCTCGATGAACACATCGGGGAACTCCTTTTCCACCGCCTCCGCGACGGCGTTTACGAAGCGCACCATCGTGCCGGCGTGGCTTTCTTCCTCGGCATCGACCGCCGCGCAGTTTGCACACTCACAGTAACGGTGCCAGTCGTTCTGGCTTACACCGTAGAACATCGCGCCGGGATCTTTGCGGATGCGTTCCAGCACGTTGCTTGTCACCATGCGCAGGACGTCGGGGTTGGTCAGGCACAGCTGCGTCCGTTCGCGTTGGCGGACGCCGCCGATCTCGCTGTACCATTCGGGATGTTTGTTGAAGTGCTTGTCGGGCGGAAGGAGCGCGTTGAACGTGTGGCAGGCGCCGAGTCCGCCGCCGAAACGGTACGGGGTGCCGCCAAACGTCTCCGTCCCGTCCCGGTCTTCTCCGAGGTTTCGGTGTCCGTTCAGCCTCAGGCGCGCGGAGAACGCCGCGTGGACTGCCGGTTTCGCAATGCCCGACGCCCGCGTGTCGCGCCATGAGGTCATGCGCATCGCGAACGCGGGTTTCTGCGCGTCGTCGAGCGTGTCTGGCACGGCGAAACGGTCGCGTTTCGGCACGACCGTGCACCAGCTTGCGTACCAGCCGCAACCGCCGTAGGTTTCAAGGATCTCGTACACACCGTACAGGAGGCCCCGCTTCCCGCCGGTGATGCGGAGGTTCTGTCCTTCGGCGCGGATGTGGAAGTCGTCATCGGAGGACGGCGTGTCCGCCGTTGCGCAGGACAGGAAAATCGCCTTGCCCCGATGGGATGTGTTCGTGGTAATCGGCAAGCTCACATCGGTCATGTCGTGGACGCATTTGCGCAATTCCTCTGCCGCGTAGTTCGCCGAGGCGCCCATGTTGCCGGAGAGGATGATCGTATACGCCGCCGGCTTTCCGCGTTGAGCGAGGACAAGCTCGCCGGCCGGTGCGGAACATGCGGCGAGAAGAATAAAGGGAATCCATGTCAGTCGTTTCATGGTTGTCCGTCCTTTTCGTGTCGGAAGAAACGCACCGCCCTTCGCCAGGCGTCGGAAAGGGCGACACGCGGATTTTTGCGGAGTTCGTGCCGGGAGAGAAGTTCTCCGCCGGGGGCGTCTCCAGTTTGCGGCGCGGTCTCGATCACCGCGGCCACCTGCGCCCAGAGGTTGTACCGTTCCAGCAGGAGCCGGCGCGCTGCCTCAATCGCCTCGCGCCTCTGCGTGAAAGCGTCCGCCGTAATCGCGCCGCGGATGATCGCCGCCGCCTCATCCGGATCGTCCAGCGGGATCGGGATGAAACTCTCCTTCGGCAGAACGGTCCCCAGCAGCGGATCGCCCGCGTAGAACGGGAGGCAGCGGGCGAGAAGCGCGTCGGCGATTTTCTCTGTCCAGTGGTGCGGCGCGAGGTGGTTCTCCACGGCGATGTGGTACTTGAAGGGATCCAGCGCGTCGAACTTGCGGTCGATCCTCCGGACGCCGTGGCCGAACCATTCCAGCTCGGGGATTGTTTCGGAAAGCCGGCGGATGAGCGAGAACCGGTCGTGGTGCGCCGTGTGCCGCTGCTGTTTCGAGGAACAGACGACGGAAATCGTCCGGGTCTTGGGGACGGGCGGTTGCGCGGCGGTCTCGTCGTACCCTTTCCCGTAGAACCATTTGTAGTACCCCTGTCCAAGGACGGTCCGGCACCCCGGGAATACGGAGAGGGGTTGGTTGGTCAAAACCGTCCCGAACTGGCGCGGGTAGAACCGTCCGTAGTCTTTGATGCTGACGGGTTCGCAGGTCATCAGGATCGTGCGGGAGCGGGGACAGGCGAGCGGTTCGCGCCCGTTTCGGAATGTCCCCGCGTCCCGGTCTGGAAGTTCATCATAGACGGCCAGCCAGTCGTATTCGCGGCAGGCCATATCGTGGATGAATAGGTATTTTCCCGCGTAGAGGAAGGGTGCTTCCCCCGTCCCGCATTTTTTTGTGACGAGTTTGATCCGGACTGGTTGCATTGCGTCGGCGCGTCAGTTGCGGTTGGTGACGCGGACATCGAGCTGCTGGAAGGGAATTTCAATCCCTGCCTTGTCGAACGCCTCCTTGACCGACTGCAAAACGCCGCTGTAGACCGCCCAGTAGTCGGACGGCTTGGCGAACGGGCGGATATTCAACACGACGCTGGAGTCGGCGAGCGTCCCGACGGAGATCGCGGGCGCGGGGTCGGGGAGTACCGAGGCAACCTTTGCGACCGCCTCGCGGGCGATGGCGCAGGCTTTCGCCAGATCGGTCTTGTAGGCGACAGCCACCGTGAGATCGACGCGCCGGTACGGGGTTTCGCTGAAGTTCGTGATGGCCGATCCCCACACGACGCTGTTGGGGACGACCACCTTCTTGTTGTCCGCCGTGGCGAGCAGCGTCATCATCATATTTAAGGACTTGACCGTGCCTTCGTTCCCTCCGAGGCTCACGTAATCGCCGACCTTGAAGGGCTGGTTGAGCGCGATCATCATGCCCGAGGCGAGGTTGCCCAGCGCGTCCTTGAAGGCGAAGCCGAGAATGAAACCAGTGACCCCGAGCCCGGCGATGAGCGGGGTGATGTCGAGTCCGAGCCGCTTCAGCACGATCATCAGCAGCAGGCACCAGAGCGTTTTGTTCAACACGCTCACGAGGAAGTGCGTCAACAGTTCGTTGAGCGGCGACTTCTTCAGCACTTTCTCCGCCGCTTTCGTCAGGCATTTGATCAACCCCCAGCCGATGAGGAAAATGACGGCCGTCAACAGAAGACTCACGAGAAACGAAATCCCGTGTTCGGCAAACCACTGGTAAAGGTTTGAAACGACCTCTTTGTTGCGGGAGAATTCGTCCATGATGACGGCCCCTGCGGATTTCTGGGCCGCCTCGGCGACCACGTTCGTAACATTCTCAACCATGTTTGTCATTGCTGTTCTGCCTTTCTTGAGTTGTGTTCGACCAAAGCCCTCACCGCTTGTCCGGCGGGAGGTAGGGACGGTGTTCGACAATCGCCTTGTACGCAGGACGGATGATCGGTCCTCCGTTCAAGAGTTCCTCGATACGGTGGGCGCACCAGCCGGTGACGCGGGCGACGGCGAAAATCGGTGTGTAGAGGTCGATCGGGATATTGAGCATATCGTAGACGAACCCGGAATAGAAGTCGATGTTCGCGCAGAGGTCGCGCGTCTTCGAGCGGCGCTTGTTGAATACTTCTGGACCGACGCGCTCGATTGTCTCGTACAAGGCCATCTCTTCGTCGCGCCCTTTTGCGCAGGCCAGCGCGCGGGCGCGCTCGCGCAACACCTCGGTGCGCGGGTCGGAGATGGTGTAGACCGCGTGCCCAAGCCCGTAGATCAACCCAGTGCCGTCTCCCGCCTTCTTGTCGAGGATCTTGCCGAGGTAGTCGGCAATCTCGCCTTCGTCATCCCAATGTTCCACCTTCTCCTTGATTTCGTGCATCTGCTGCATGACGCGGAGATTGGCGCCGCCGTGCCGCTGGCCTTTCAGCGAGAGCGCCGCAGCCGCGATGGCGGAATAGGTGTCCGTGAAGGCGGAGGTGACCACGTGTGTCGTGAAAGCGGAGTTGTTGCCGCCGCCGTGTTCCGCATGGAGGACGAGGCAGAGGTCGAGCAGTTCGGCTTCCAGCGGCGTGTAGGTGCCGTCCTCCCGGATGAGGCGGAGGAAATTCTCGGCGGTACCAAGGGAAGGATCCGGGTAACGAATCAGAAGGGAACGTCCCAGGTGGTAGTGCGCCTTTGCCTGGTAGGCGTAGGCGGCGATGGTCGGAAACTGCGCGATTAACTCGATGCTCTGCCGGAGCGACGTCTCGATGTCGAGCTTGTCGGGCGAGGCGTCGTAGGTGTACGCCATGAGCACGGCGCGGGCAATGCTGTTCATGATGTCCTTGCCGGGGGAACGGATGATCGCGTTTTCCTTGAACCCGTCTGGAAGCCGGCGGAATTCGCCCAGCAGGTTCTGCCAGTCGGCGAGTTGGCTGGGTTTCGGAAGGTCGCCGAAGAGCAGCAGGTAGGCGCACTCTTCGAACCCGAACCGCTTCTCGCGCTGGAATCCTTTCACGAAATCCGAAACGTTGACACCCCGGTAGAAAAGCTGCCCGGGGACGGAAACTTTTTCACTTTCCGAAATGACGTAGCCGTGGACGCTTCCGATACACGTCAATCCAACAAGGACGCCGGAACCGTCCGCGTTGCGGAGGCCGCGCTTGACGTTGTATTTCTCGTACAGGGAGGGATCGATTTTGCCGGAACGACGGATCCGGTCCGCATACTCGTTGATTCGGACCGGGTCGATCATCGGGTTTTCTGTTAACGTGCCGCTCATGGGCCTACTCCTCTCCAGAGAGGGCGTCCATCGTCCCCTCCATGCGCTGAAAAGTGCAACACTATACCCTTTTTCCTTGAACGGGTCAAGACACCGTATTTACACGGCGGCGTATCAACCATGCGATTGGCGCCGCCGCCATCGTCAGGCTGAGGCAGAGGGCGAAGAGGATTCCCGACGCCAGTTTCCACCACGGTATCACGAAAGTCACCGGAAGCCCGACAAAGTTCATGCTTGCACGGGTCAGGAAGGTGAAGGCGAATCCGGTCGCAAAACCCAGCAGCAGCGAGAGGAGGATGCCCGCCGTGGCGACCATCAGCGTCTCGCCCAGAAGGATCCGGGCGAGCTGCCCCCGCGTCAACCCGACGGCCCGCATGGTCGCGAACTCGCGGGCGTTCACCTCGTAGGACGAGACCAGAAAGGTGATGACGCCCGCGCAGAGGATGACGAGCGACCAGAACGGCGCCCTCGCCATATCGCCGATCAGGTCGGCACCGTGCGCGATTGTCCCGTCGGCGATTTCATCGCGATGGTGCGCCCCGATCACGTTCATGCCCGTGTCGCGGTCGAGACATTCCTTGATCTGCTCTTCCAGCCGGAGTGAACCTTGCAGCGCCCCCGCCGATGCACAGTCGCCGCCGAGGTTTGCCCACAGGAAGTAGGTACGGTCGGCGTTGCGTGAAAACGCCCTCGCCGTCTCTTCGGTGACGAAGACGGGCCCCATCGTGGCGGGTGGCGAGCCGTTTCGTCCGCGCAGTTGCCCGCGCGACGTGACGAGGTGCCAGTTTAAATCCACCACGCCCGCGATCCGCAGCTTCTTGCCGGGCAGTTTCAACTCGTCGCCTGCGTGAAGCCCCGTCCCGCGTGAGAACATCTTCGTGATGACGCACGCCCCGTTTTTTACGAGTTCGCTTGCGGCGCGTTTCGAGTCGCCTTCGTCAAAACGGAACCTGGCCAACGGCTTTTCGCCGCCGAAAAGTCTGCCGGGATCTGAGCCGAGCAGTAGCACGTTCGCCTCCGGTGAAGGCTTGTCCCCGTAAGGAACCTGCACCGCTTCCAGCGCGGCACAGGCATGGTCGCGAACGCCGGGCAACGCGGCGACGCGGCCGGCGAGGTCCCCTTCGATTCCGTTCGGCAGGAAGGAGACGATCACGTCCGGGAACTCCGGGCTTGGAATGAACGGTTTCATCAACGACGCACCCCAGATGTGGATCGCGGTGTACGTGCCGAGACCTGCGGCGAGCGTCAACGCCATTCCGGTCGCCGCCGCGGCATGGCGCGTCAGGCGCGTCCGGAGAAGGCGGGCGTCCAGTCCAAGCAGACGGGCGAAGGGTGCGGCGGAGAAGCGTTCGACTGCGGCGAGGAACGGGCGGAACAGATGCGACGCCCCCGCTCGTTCGCGCACGGTGTCTAGCGGACGGATCCGCAGGGCGGCGCGACAGGGCGCGAGGAGGCTGAATATCGACACCACGGCGGTGAGCGCAAACCCGGCGGCCGGCGGTTGCCATCCGAACGCCGCGCCTTCCGGGAATGTCGCGGGAGAACGGGTGACGAACGCCACCAGCAGCGCATACCCGCCTAGGACGCCGAGTAGCCATCCCGCGAATGCCAGCACCGTGCCTTCCAGCGCAACCACCCTAGCGACCTGGTGCGCGGTCATCCCCGCGCAACGGAGCAGCGCGTATTCGCGAATCCGACGTTCCAACCCGATGGAGAGCGCGTTTCCGAGCATACACAACGCCGTCAGGATACACAACGTAAACAACAGCGGCGCCTGCCGCTTGAAGTTCGCGAGGCTGTCGCTGCTCAACGAGGCGGCAATCTCGTCCGGGGTGTGGAGCGTGAACGACGGACGCCGTCCGTCGGACTTTGGCAGACAGGCGGAAAGGCGTTTCGCCGAAACACCTTTCCGCTTGCAGAGTAACAGGTTGGACGTAACCGGGAGTCGGACGGTACGGAAAACGGGACGCGAGGCGAAGATCGCGGGGAAACCGCCGACCGATTTCGGAAAATCTACAATACCGACGACGGTCACATCCACTGCGCCTTCACGGCTTTGCAGCGTGACAGTGGAACCGAGTTCCGGAGGGGGAAGGCGACGCGGCTCGTAGGCGCCTGTACAAAAGACCGCTTCCGCCGCTTCCGTATCCGGGGCGGGCCAACGTCCGGCAGTGAGTTTCCCGTTCGCAAAGGGAAACCCGCGTGCGTCGGATTCGACCAGCCCCGCCGTCAACGGCGGCCCTTGGAGGATGCGCCCGCCGGGACGGGCGTCGATTTTTACGTGGGCGATGCGGTAGGCTTCAACCTCCGCGCCGGCTTCGCGCAGGGCGTCCGCAAGTTCCGGGGGAAGACCGTTTGCATCGACGCGTCCGCGCCCGCCGCCGGCGCGTCTTCCGCGCAATTCGCCGATCCCCGGAACAGAGACCCAGGCATCGAACGGTGCGGTCATCGCCGACGCGCGGGTGCGCGACTGGTGTGCCGTGGTCATGCTAAGGCCGAGCGACCAGACGACCAGCCCGACCGCCGTCGCGACACCCAGCACAGCCAAGAACGGGCGCAGACGTTCGCGGCGGAAAGAAGAAAAAACAAGAAGCAAAGTGAGGGGCATGGATCGGTTCCCGTTATTTCATCGTCTTGAGGTAGCGTTCCGAGATGAACGCGGGATCGTGCCGCGTGTCGAAGGTATCCACGAAACGCCCGTCCTTTAGAATATGCACGGTAGAGGCATAGGCGGCGATGACGGGATCGTGCGAGACCATCAGGATGGTACGCCCAACCTCTTCGTTCATCTGTTTGAGAATACCGCAGAATGAACGCGCCGACGGGGAATCTAGGTTGCCGGTCGGCTCGTCCGCTAGGATTACATCCGGGTTCGCCGCACAGGCCCGGGCGATTGCGACACGCTGGCGTTCACCGCCGGATAACGTTGCGGGGAGGGCGTCGCGCCTGGCGGCGATGCCGAGTTTCTCCAAAAGGGCGTCGATTTTCTTCCTATCCGGCTCCGCGCCGTCAAGAAGGAGCGGCAGGGTGACATTCTCGTGTACGGTGAGGGTTTGGACTAGGTTGAAATCCTGAAACACCAACCCGATGTGGCGACGGCGGAAACAAGTCGCGTCATGATCGGAAAGGGCGGAGAGTTCATGTCCGGCAATCGTTACCGTTCCGGCATCGGGTGTCAGAAGACCGGCGATGAGGTGCAGGAACGTGCTCTTCCCGGAACCACTCGGCCCCATGACACAGGCGAACGCGCCCGCCTCCAGGGAAAGAGAAAGGTCTTTTAAAACCGGGGTGTCTCCGAATGATTTACATAATCCGGCCACCTGTAACACATAAGAAGCTGATTTCATACTAAAGAAAAACGCCCGAACCCGCCCCAAGGTTCAGGGGGTAGGGGCAAAACGCTTAGGAGAGTGTGGTGGGGGT
>JAGCVN010000141.1 GCA_017962315.1 Kiritimatiellia bacterium | reverse complement strand
GGCGCAAAAGGAATGATTCCACTCCGCACACTCGAGAAATCGGGACGCCTCGAAGAATTCTTCAACTACCGGCTGCGGCATCTGCGGCAGGTCGTTTGCGTAGCGGCATGACCGATGCAGAAAAATCTCGTTGCACCCGTGGCAATGTTTCTCATCCTATTATTCTGGACAGGGATAATAGGTGTATGTTATAATATGCGGCATGAGACCACCAAAGCATCGCACGCCGATAAACCTGAAATCCCTTCCACGTGCGAAGCGGGAGGTGTTTCGCCAGCAGGCCTTCGCCGCATTCAAGGCCGGCAAGAAAGCCTACGCCGTGGCGAAGGCGCTTAATCTCAACGAATCATGCGTAGGTGCATGGTACGTCAAATTCAGGGAGGAGGGGGCCTCCGTCGTGAAGGAACGCCGCAGAGGCCCCGCACCGGAAACGAAGGCATCTCTCACGGCGGAGGAAATCCGGCTGCTGCTCAAGGCCGTGACGGGCACGACCCCAGACCGGCTGATGTTCGACTTTGCGCTTTGGTCGTCTCGGGCCGTGGTTGCATTCGTGGAGAAGAAATTCAAGAAACACATCTGCCGGCGGACGGCACGGCGCCACCTCCAGCGACTCGGTTTCACCTACCGGTGCCCGGTACGCCGGGTAAGGGAGCAGAACGCGGCTGCCGTCGACACTTGGCTGAACCAGACATATCCCCGGATAAAGGCGGAGGCAGAACGGAATTCCGCGAAGATACTCTGGGCGGACGAGGCGACGGTTCAGGTCGGCGGAATGAAGCCGAGGGGATATGCGAAGCGCGGACACCCACCAATCCTCAGGACAACGGGAAAACGTTCGGTACGATGCAATACCATCTCGGCTGTCGGGAACAGGGGAGATCTGATGTTCATGACATTCAAGGGGGGGATGAACGTGGACATTTTCAAGAAGTTCATCCTACAGGTGATCAAGGAGGTCGAAGGCCCAGCCACCATGATTGTGGGCAACCTGAAAGTACATCACGCCAATTGTCTCACGGACTGGCTGAAGGAACGGAAGGAAGAGGACTTGTTCGTACTCGAATACCTACCGAGCTATTCCCCAGAGCTCAACCCGGACGAGTATCTCAACCGAGACGTCAAGGCGGGGCTGTCCGAACGGTCGCTCCCGACAGACTCCCTGGCCGTCACCGATGCCGTCGTAAAGCATCTGACTGGGCGCAAAAGGAACCCGGAAAAGGTACGAAACCTGTTCAAGAAGGCGGAAGTTCGTTATACGGCGAAAAACGAACTGGTCGAGCGCTGAGAATTACACCTATTATCCCTGGCCAGCACAATAAATAATGAAAGGACGCGGCCTTGGGGCGCGCGTCCTTTTTACGTGTAGCGGCAAACCTTACTGCTTCGGATCGACCTTTTTCTTCGGGTCGAGGTAGCAGAACGGATCGATCTCCGTCGATTCGGTCGTCGCGTCGAAACTCTGCCCCTGGTAGATGACGTTCGGACGGGCGTCGCGGGTCTTCATGCTGAGCGTGCCGCCGCCCTTGCGGATCATCACGAAACCTTTGTTGCCGAAGGGATTGGCGTACTCCTTGCCGATTTCGGTGGCCTTGATGCGCGTGGTGTCGGGTTTGCCGTCAATCTTGATGTAGAGTTGATTGCACGGGAAGTTGCGCGTCACGAGAACCGGCACGATGTCGTCAATCTCGTCACGGACGTTCGCGGCGATCGTCCACATGTTGTAGATGTCCGTCAACTTCTGCGTACCGGGGTTCGCGGTGACGCCCGCGCCGGAGAGCATCGAGAGGTTGAAGTCGTCCGCGACCGGCTGGTGGTCGTCGCTGCCGACGTTCTCACCGTCGTAGAGATCCCAGAAGTAGTCGGTGCTGTTGTTGTAATTCTTGGATGCAATGTCATCCGAGGTGTTCTCTCCCTCCACCTTCTTCGTGCGCGGCCAGACGTTGGCCAGGCTGAGGGCGGCGCGGTCGGTGTTCGCGCTGATGATCGCCATGTAGATGTTGCGGCCCTTCGACTGGACCGCCGTCATCGTCGCCTTCAACATGGCGCTGGAAATGGCGGGGAAGAGTGCTCCGGCAAGAATACCCAGAATGCCGATTACGACCAACAGTTCGACCAACGTGAAACCGTTTTCATGTTTTTTCATAACAAATCCTCCAAAAGCACACGGGAAGGGAATCCCCCCGTGCGTTGCGGGGGCTATTCTGACCTTTTACGGGGAAAAGGTCAAGGAGGAAATTGGAGAAAATCACCCGTGGCGTTTTCCGGCGGTGCCTACCCCCGTCCCTCCCGGGCGTTGCGTCACGCGAAGTCCTTCATGGTGAACGCGCCGCGCGAAGGCGCTTTCAGGAAGTTATTCGCCTCGGGGCAGTTGGTGAACCGTTCCGCCGCCGGGTCGAAACGTAGTTCGCGGTTGGGGAATCGCAGGCTGATCGCGCCTACGAGAAGCGCCTGGGTGAACGGCGCCGCATACGCCATCTTGCTGCCGCACGTTTCGGGGGTTCCGTCCTTCGCCGCATCCACGAACTCTTTGTAATGGTTGTGGAACGTCAGCCCCCGCAGCGCGTCAGCGCCCGCGCGCTGCAACGCCTTTGTTTCTCCGTTCCATTCATGGTCGGTCGCGGCGATGATGTTGCCGCCGCCGACACCCCACACCAGACCGTTGAATATGCCCTTCGTGCCGATGAACATCAGCCCGTTGTCGCCGAATGCGTACTTAGGATGGACACCCGTCGGCAGGGGCGGCGTCTGACCGGCGTTCATCCACGTGAACTTCACGGCGCGCGGGCACTTGGGCGTGGGGGCGAAGGTCATCTCGATCTTCCCGCGGCCGGGGAATGCCGCCGCGACAGGTTCGTCGCAGACCCCTTTCACCGCCACGGGGGCCCCCCAACCGAACACCTCGAACGCGGGATCGGCATTGTGGATGGCCATGTCGCCGATCGCGCCCGTGCCGTAATCCCACCAGCCGCGCCACACACGCGGCGCAATAAGCGGCGAGCAGGGGTTCTCGGGCCCCGGCCCCAGCCACATGTCCCAGGACGCCGCCGTGAACCCCCTGTCGAAAACCCCCGTCTTCGGGTATTCGCGGGATGCCGGTTTCCAGAAGCGTCCCGGGCGGTCTGTCCAGCAGACCACCTCCGTCACATCGCCGATGAGGCCCGTCTCCATGAGGACGCGGAACACCTTGCCGCGCGGGTGGTGCTGGTTGCCCATCTGCGCCACCACGCCCGTGCGTTTCTGCTCGGCCATGAGCATCCGGCACTCCTCGTAGGAGTGCGCGAGCGGCTTCTGGATGTAGACGTGTTTGCCGAGGCGCATCGCATGGAGGCCGATGATCGCGTGCGTATGGTCCGGCGTGCAGACCGCCACCGCGTCGAAATCCTTGTGGTGCTTGAAGAGTTCGCGCCAGTCCATGTACGTGGGGATGCTGGGAAAGCGCTTCGCCTGCGAGGCGAGCGCGTTTCTGTTGACATCGCAGAGTGCCGCGACCGTCGCGCCGGCCTTGCACAGCTCCGTGCGCGTCATTCCGCCGATGCCGCCGGCGCCAACTATGGCGAGACGCAGCTGCCGGCGGGGAAGCTCCTGCCCATACAGCGTCCGGGCGGGAATGTAGAATACACCGGCCGCAGCCGTGCCGAGAAAAGTCCGTCGTGTCAATTTCATCATAAGCTCCTTTTGTTCAAGCATACCATATTTCCATTCCGGATTGCCACAGAAAAAACACGGTCTCCCGTTTTTGAGACCGAGTCCCCACTATTCCTGTCGTGTAGTTTTCAAAACAGGACTGGTGTAGTTTTCAAAACAGGACTGCCTCAACAAGTGCAAACCCTTTGATTTTATTGGGTTTTGTTGAGGGGCAAGCTTGTCGGGAGTCCTGTTTTGCGCGAATTCAGCCGTG
>JAGCVN010000140.1 GCA_017962315.1 Kiritimatiellia bacterium | reverse complement strand
GTGTGTACAAAAAATTAACGTAGAGGTGCAGAGGCGCAGAGAAATGGCACTGCCAGGAGGGGCGTCCCCCTTCCATTTTACACTTTCCACTTTACACTGGCGTTTGAGGAATTGTCCACCAAACGGATTTGTTCGCCGCTTACGCGGCTCACTTCCTCCTTGCGAACGCCGTCAGGCCTGAACAAATCCGTTTGTTCTTCTTTCGTAACCGCCGCGCCTCTTCAAGTTGTTGTCACGGTTGTCTCCGGTTCCAAGGCGTACCGTTGAAAACGCAACTGTCGCGATGTTTTGCAATTGTCCCCTGATGATCGGAGACAACACGGACAACTTGAGACAACGGCGCCCCCCTTTACACTTTACACTTTACACTTTCAATTTTCTTCCCCACGCCTCTGCGCTCTCCGCTTCTCTGCGTCCATAAACAATCCACCCCCTGTTACGGGGTGAAGTTGTAGGCAAGCACCCCGCCCACGCTGCGCACGGGAATGTAGATGAGGGTAACGTGGATAAGTTATAGGCAAGTTGCAGAGATGCAGAGGATAGGGTGGGGCGAGCCCCTTAACACGCCTAACCGCCAATGCCCCCTTGTCCCCCTGATGGGAATGTGCTAGAATGCCAAACGTTCACAGGAAAACACTGCCTGGACTGGGAATTTGCTTGTGGAAGGAAATCCTCCAGTCCTTTTTATCCAACATCTGTTTTGATGAGTTGAAAAATGTTGAAGACGGAAATGCGGAATCCGAAGACGATGCATCTCGACCGTATGACGACGGAGGAGATGTTGCGCATCATCCAGGAGGAGAACCAGAACGCCGTGAAAGCGGTGGATGGATGTCTCGAGGCCGTGGCGAGGGCGGTAGACGCCGTGACGGAGTCGCTGCGCAAGGGCGGCCGGTTGATTTATGTCGGCGCGGGAACGTCCGGGCGTCTCGGGGTCCTTGATGCGTCGGAAGCGTGTCCCACGTTCGGTGTCCCGGAGGGGACGATCGTCGGGGTGATGGCGGGCGGAGTGGAGGCGTTGCATCGTGCGGGCGAGCCGGAGGAGGACAGCGCGGCGTTCGGTGTACGCGACGTGAAGGCGCTCGACCTCGTTGCAAACGATTGCGTGGTGGGGGTGAGTGCGGCGGGGGGCGCGGAGTACGTGCTCGCGGCGGTAGAATACGCGAAATCGCTCGGTTGTACAACCGTCGGCCTTACCTGCAATGCGGAGGCTCCGCTCGCGAATCTGGCGGATATTGCGATCGTCACGGACACCGGCGCAGAGGTCGTCACCGGCTCCACGCGCATGAAAGCGGGGACGGCGCACAAACTTGTCCTCAATATGCTTTCGACCTGTTCCATGGTGCATCTCGGCAACGTGTACGAAAACATGATGGTGAACCTTCGCCCCACGAACGAAAAATTGCGCGAACGGATGGTCAACATCGTTGCCGAAATCCGCAAGGTCGGTCGAGAGGAAGCCCGTTCTCTTCTCGACCAGAACGGTTGGAACATCCGGGCAATTGCGAGGTCTACCGTTTCGTAACGACGAGATTCCGGAGGCGGAGCGTTCCCGGTGCGGCGTTCCGAAACGCCATACAGAAACGAGACTCCGCCTGAATCGGTTCAAGTTCCGTGGCGAGCAAGCGGTCGTTGACGAAGAGTTGGACAAGGGCCGTCTTCTTCTCAAACGAACGACGCCGGACGATCCGGACTTCGTTCCAGCCGCCCTCGCTTGAAAGGCGCAACGGCGGATTCAATACGGCGAGTCCCACGGGACGCCCCGCCTTGGTCTGGCTGGTCGAAAGGGCCGCCCCGTTCTGGATGGAAACATTCACCCAATTGTTATCCATCGAACGTTTCTGCCAGGTGTTGGAGAGGTTGACAATCGCGCCGAGGGTCGCCTCGTAAAACGAAAACTCGAAATTGAACCGGTCTATCTCCGATGCCAGCTGGAAGGTGATGTCGATCTGGTCGGGCAGGGAGAGGTTGCGATAGGCGAGAAGGCAACTGGCGAATTCCTGCCCGTTTTCGACGTGCCAGACAAGTTCGCCGTCTTTCGCTTCTGCGACGGAATCCCCGTAGGTACAGACCTGCTGAGCGAATCCCATCGCCGACGGGCTGTACAGCGTCCTCCTTGCATGAAGGATGAACACGGAGGCAAGGATGGTGAACAGGACAGTCGTCGCGGCGGCAATGAGAGGAACCCGTATACGGGCACGCGGCGGATCCCAGGAAGCCAGGAAGGCCGCTCGGAATTCCTCCGTGCTTTTGAACCGGTCTTCTTTTTCATCCGCACAGGCGTGGCGCACAAGGAAGAGGTTCATCCGCGTGTTGCGG
Organism: Kiritimatiellia bacterium; assembly: GCA_017962315.1. Taxonomy (GTDB): domain Bacteria; phylum Verrucomicrobiota; class Kiritimatiellia; order RFP12; family UBA1067; genus RGIG8368. The sequence continues at coordinate 12,381 of JAGCVN010000140.1, read as the reverse complement.
GGATTCTTTTGCAGGAACCCGTCCGGGAGTTTCGGGTATTCCGCCGGATCCAACCCCGTCAGGCACGTATAGAGAATCTTACCCAGCGCATAGAGGTCGTGGTCAACCGGGTCGTATTCCTTTTCCGATTCATAGGCGGGCTGGTAGGATTCGCTTGAAACCATCCGGTCGCGCTCGCCGATCTCCGCGACGCCGCCGACATCGGTCAGTTTCGCAATCTTGTTGACGAAAACGATATTTTCAAGTTTGATGTCTCGGTGCTGCAATCCGTTCTCGTGGAGCGTCTGCACGCCGTTCAGAAGTTCGAGCATGAGGGAGCGCACATCATCCACGGGCATCCGTTTTTTCTCTTTGATGAGCGTTTTGACGCGGTGGTAGAGGGTGTCGGGGGCATACGTGTCGCTCTCCGCGTTCCGGTTGTCCGCCGCCTCCATGAAGTAAAAAAGGCACTGGTCGGTGTCGACGGCATCGTGTACGATGATCAGGTTCGGATGCGAGGTGATTTTTTTTGCATAGCTCTTTACGCCTTCAAATTCGGATTTCCAGCGATCCCCGCCTTCTTTTTGAAGGACGTTTTTCACCAGCGTCTTGACCACTTCGCGGCGGTTCAAGGCGTTGTCGCGCAAAAGCCAAACCTCGCCGAAGGAACCGTTCCCGATCGACTTGATCACGGTGTAGTCCCGGCGCATGGTAAGCAGCAGATCCTGGAGTTCCTCCCGTTTCATGTTTTTGCGTCGTTTTCCTTTTTGTACGCATCGAGGCTTCTCATCAGGCCGTCTTCCAACAGCCGGTTGTCTTCCTCCACATGTTGCAGCAGCCCCTGGCATTGCGGGCAACCGTGCAGATGTAACTGGCAGCGCAAACGCTTCAAGACGGGAAGGTCGCCGTGGAGGAACGCATCCAGTTCAGCATAGGTAAAATGCTTTTGTTCCGCCATGTTCAAAACCCTTCCTGCAACTCGCTAAGGATTTTTTTGTATTCGTTCATCGCCGCCTTCTTGTGGTTGTAGAACGAGCTGAGGGCGATACCGAGTTTCTCCGCAATCTCTTTTGGCGGAAGGTGCTGGAGCAAGAGCAGGAAGACCTGGTAGGTGACGGAAGGGACGCGCCCTTTGATCTCGTTGAACGCGGTCTGATAGAGGTATTGCGTCCACTCCTCCTCGATGGTTCCGTCAAGCGGTTCCCGATCGTCGGGATGTTTGTCATCGACGGGCTCCGCCGAAAACCGCTTGTTCTTCTCCATCTTTTCGCGCAAGATATTGCAGATGTGGTTGTTGATAACCCGGTAGAAATAGTGCTTGAACCGCTTGGTCGGGTCGTACTTGAAGTTCTTCGCCCCCCTGAAAAACGAATCCATCACATTCTGCACGAGGGTTTCGATTTCGTCAGGGGACAACCCTTTCTTCGCACCGCGCACCCGGATGAGCGGCTTGTAAATCCGGTAGAAACGGTCTTGCGAGGGTTCATGTCCTTGTGTCACCGCGTTGATCAGGCTGGGATGCGTGTTTTTGTAGCTTTCCTGCGCATGGCCGGAATCTCTCGTTTCATTGTCGCTCATAGTTGTATCTCCTTTCTTTCGGGGTTCAAAAATCCGTCACGCCGCATTCTGTCCGCAGTTTTTGCCGCGACCACTCGCTCAACCGGCAGGTCCGCAGTTTCGCCAGGCAGTAGGCGAACGCCTTTTCTTCGTTCTCCCGTCTGGCGAGGCAGGCAAGGTTCGTCCAGGGCCAGTCACGGTTTTCGGAGGGATTCGCCGCCGCCGCCTGCAAGAAGAGGAAGGCGGCTTCGTGAAGGTGTCCGCCCTCCGCCGCGCAGACGCCTGCGTAGTCGCAGGCGTAGAACGAAAGCGAACGGGCCGCACTGGCGAGAAAGGCCGAATACGCCCCCTCCAGATCCGGTTTTGCCGCCTGGAACAGCCGTTTCCCTTCTGCGTAGTAGAGGTCGCCTGCATCGGGCTCGCCGGGAAGTCCGCCTGGGAAGGGGCGGCGCCACTGGTTGAAGATCTCCACCGGCGTGTCGGAAAAATCCGCCTTCGCGATCATTGCGGAAAACGGTTCCAGCGCGATGTCTTCGGAATAGTGGGGGACTTTGAAAAGCGTCCCTTTCGCGACGATGTCGGCGCACACGCGAGAGGAGGCATAGTCCAGGAAATCCAATCCGCCGCGCGAGGCGAACCACTGCGCGGCCGTGTGCATCCCCCTTTGGTCGAAACGGCGGGCAAGCGCCGCGAGGACGCGCGGGTCGCCGGGCAGGATGTTCACCATCGCGAACAGGTCCGACACGGCGGCGTCCCGCAGGAATTCCCTCGTGAGCGTCTGCGCCATTCCGGGCGAGTAGGTGAGCAAAATCCCTTGCGAGAACAGGAGGGCGCATCCCGATCCGTGACGTTGTTGCATCCGCCGGATGAATTCCTTGCGAAGCTCGATCTGGAGTTCCGCCGGGACAATCTCCATGACCGCGCCGGGGAGGAAGTCGGGCGACGAGAAGTTCGCCGGATTGCATAGCGTCGTCTGTATTTTCGCCCAGGTCGGCAAGAGTTTGTCGAACGCGGTGTCAGGAAGTCCCCATACGCAGATCTTTCCCGATGCATCGGAGTCGAGCGCATAAGGCGCGAGGGCACTGAACGTCCGTTCCAAGAGAAGGCAGGACCGCGTCAACATCTGCTGCACTTCTTTGGAAACCTGCGCCCCGGCGGATTCTGCGTTTCGTGTAACGCACATCTGGGCAAGCCGTTCGACGGTTTTTCGTTCCAGTATCGCCCCGCGGAAGTCGGCGTCGTTGGCGTCGATCCGGATGGTCAAGAAGGTATACCCGTCCGTACGGACGACGGGATCCGCCGCGAAGACCGCGTCGCGGTTCGCCTCGAAAAGGCGGACGGCTACTGGATCGGCGGAACGAGCCGGAAGGACGGCCGCCAGCAACAGAACGGGTATGAGGTGTCGCATGGCGTTATTCCTTCAGGGGGTTGTATTTGAACGCGCGTTCGGAGTCGCGCAACCAGAACTCGCGGAACTTTTCCTGAAAGAGTTTCATCTCCACGCCGTCGAATGCGGCGAGCGTCGCCTTCGCACCGTCCCGCGTCCCGCGCAGCGCGGCGGCGTGGCGTTCGAGGATGCCGTAGAACGATTTCGGCGAGACGAGGCTCGGCACGCCTTTCTGGAGGTAATAGCAGATGCCCCATGCGGTCGCGTAGTTCAACAGCCGTTCCCCCTGGGATTCGCCGTAAAAGGTTTTGTAGTCGGCGGCAAGGACGAGCGGGATACGGGCGGTGGCGAGGTCGAGATTGTCCAGCAGTATGGTAAGCCGCCGAAGGTCTGGGTCGAGCAGCACTTTTTTCGCGTTCACCAGCGTCGCCCCCTCAAAAAAACAGGCGTGTCCCTCGTTGAACCAGGGGGCGGGCTGGAGAAAGGCGTAGGCGAAGGAAAGGTATTGGTGAAAGGCTTCGTGCTGGACGGTCGGCATCATCTCTTCCAACCCTGCGTTCTGGAAAAGGACCAGTTCGCGCCGGGTCGGCATCCACACCGCGCCGGACCATTCCATGTCTTCGCCCACGTAGCGTTTGTAGTCCGCCTGGTGCTGAAACACACGGATCACCGACGTTTCGCCCGGCTGGGTGTCCAGCGGCGGCAAAAGTTTCGTGAACGCCTTCTGGAAGACAGGAAGGCGTTTCTGCAGATCGCGCAGCAACCCTTTGCCGATTTCCGAATAGACATCCGAGAGGATGACATACCCGTCCGTTTCGGCGATCCACCAGTCGTCGTAATTCTCGATGCTTTTCTTTGCGGCAGCGCGGATCGGGCTGTAGGGGAAGGACGGCGCACGTTTCTCGCCTTCGGGAAAGACCTCGCCCGCCTTCACCCCTTTGGTGTCGCGCTGTCCTGGCACGGTGATTGCCGAGAGGAAATCCTCTTCAAAAACCGCTTTCGCCGTGGCGGGATCCTCCCCCTGCGCAAGTTCGGCGGTGACACAGAACCAGTCAGGCTGTTTCTTGTTGCCGACCTTGCGCGGAAGGAAGGCGTAGACCAGCAGGTTCGCGTCGTTGGAGTAGCAGAAGATTTTCGCAAACGTGAAACTGTTGAGATCGAGTTTTTCAGGACGATAGACCGCCGCCGGGACGAACGTGGCGATCCATTCGTCAACCTGTTCCCCTTTTTTCGGGTCGAGGACGAAACGGCTCCGCGCCAATTCGAGCGAAAACGCTTCGCGCGACACAGGACGCAGATAGCCCGTTTCCGGATCGGAGGGAAAATCGGGGAAACGGTGTGTCATACGGGCGATGATGAGCCGGTTTCCGTATTCGTCCATCCAGCGCGCGCAGCATTGGTCGGCGTACCAGAGTTCATAGGGTGAAAAACGGTCTTCGCGCGTGAGCGTGTCACTGTGGTTAACCGGAAGGAAGGTATGCGCCTCCGGCATCGGAACCGGATCGGCGTGGGCACGTGAAAGCCGGGGGAGGCACAGCCCGATGTTCGGGAAATTCTCCGCAGATGCAAAGGAGAGGGCGCCTCGTGCGGAACAAGCCGCGAGGCACAAAATCAAGAACGCGCTGTAGAGCTTTTTCCTCATGCTTTCCCCTTCAAATCTAAAACTGACGTCCAGTATAGCAAATCCACCAGGAAAAACACGTATTTTTTTCAGCGAATTCAGAACGAATGCAGAGACGTTCTGCAGGTTCACGGGATGCCGCCCACTTACGCGGATCTTTTCTCCGTCCTTTCGACACGGATACGGAGGCCGTCGTAACTTGGGGCGATGCCGGGCGGAAGGTTGCGCACCAGCGTCGCGTGGTCAAAACCATGCCCCATGTGAATAAGGTAGGACTGCTTCGCCCCGATCCGGGCGAGCAATGCAAGGCTCTCCGAAAGGCAGAGATGGGTGGGGTGGGGCGGTTCTGGGCGGAGCGCGTCCAGGATCATGACATCCAGATCGGTGAGCTGCGCGAGGCTGTGTTCCGGAATCCGGTGGCAGTCGCAGACGTAACCGACACGAGCACCGCCAGATTCCAAGAGATACCCCGTCATCTTCTCGCCGTGTTCGACTTCGAACGGGGTAAGCCGGACATCGCCGATTTCGAACGGCCCTGTGACAGGGCGGAATTCAATGAGCGGACGAAACAGCCCCAGATTGTTCGGGGTCGTCTTGATGTAGCTGAAAATACGCTGGATACGCGCGAGCGTCTCAGGCACTCCGTAGGCGGGCAGAACGACATCTCCGGCGAGGGTATTGAACCGCCGCACGTCGTCGAATCCGAAAACATGGTCGGCATGGGCATGGGTGAAGACCACCGCGTCAAGCCGCCTGATGTCGGCATCGAGCATCTGTTCCCGGAAATCCGGCGGGGTGTCGATGACAAACGCCACACACTCAGTCTTGACGTAAAGACAGGAACGGCGGCGTTTGTTGCGTGGGTCAGTCGAACGGCAGACCGGGCAATCGCACCCGATCATCGGGATGCCGGTGGAGGTACCCGTGCCGAGAAACGTCAACTCCATTGAAACTTCCGTTTCATAGGTTGTACATGCCGTCAGTCGTCTTCGCCGAAAAGTCCGTTGAGCGCGTCACCGATCATTTCCAGCGCCTCTTCCAAGATGCTCTCGGTGATATTCAGCGGAGGGAGGAAGCGGACGACGTGTTCGCCGGCCACGCAGCAGAGAAGCCACATGTCGCGGCAGGCGTCGACCACGTCCTTGGCGCGGCCTTCAACCACCAGTCCGACCAGGAGCCCGGTCCCGCGGACTTCGAGAACCTGCTCGTACTTTTCGACGAATAGGGCGAGCCCGTCCTTGAACAGCTTGCCCATCTTCTCCGACTGCTGGACCAACCCTTCCTGTTCAATCACGTCGAGGACGGCGAGGGCCGCCGCCGAGGCGAGCGGGTTGCCGCCGAACGTGGAGGCGTGGTTGCCGGGCTGGAAGACGTCGGACAACTTCGGGTTGGCGACCAGCACACCCATCGGGACGCCGTCGGCGATGGACTTCGCGAGCGTGAAGGCGTCGGGACGGATTCCGGAGTGCTGCCATCCCCAGAGCTTACCGGTGCGGCCCAGACCGCACTGCACTTCGTCGCACAGGAGGAGGAGCCCCTTTTCGTCGCAGAGCGCGCGCAGCCCCTCCATGAATTCGGGCGTGGCGGGGTGGATGCCGCCTTCGGCCTGGACCGCCTCCAACATCACGGCGACCGTCTTTTCGTTGATTGCCTCTTTCACCGACTCAAGGTTGTTGAACTCGGCGTAGGCGAAACCGACCGGCAGCGGGTCGAAGCCTTTCTGGACTTTTTCCTGCGCGGTGGCGGAAAGCATGGCGAGCGTCCGACCGTGGAAACTGTTGTAAAAGGTGATGACTTCGTACTTGCCCTGGTCGTGCCCCCACAGGCGGGCCAGCTTGACCATCGCCTCGTTCGCTTCCGCGCCGGAATTGCAGAAGAAGCACTTCCCGTTCAGGGAAAGGCGCGAGAGGCGTTCGGCGAGCAGCGCCTGCTGCTCGTTGAAGAACAGGTTCGAGCAGTGGCTGAGCGTGGCCGCCTGCTGCTGGATCGCCTCGACGACTTTCGGGTGGCAGTGGCCCACGTTGTGGACGGAAATCCCGGAGGTGAAATCCAGGTAATTCATCCCTTCCGGTGCGAACACCTTGCTTCCCTTGCCCTTCGTAAGCGCCACGGCGGGGGCATACGTGTGCATGACAAACTGGTCGTACTTCTCAATAATTTCGTTCGTTTTCATCTGCGATGATCTCCGTTCCTACGCCTTTCTTCGTAAAAATCTCCAACAGCAACGAGTGCGGCATCCGTCCGTCGATCAGGTGTACCTTCCCGACCCCGGCGCGGATCGCCTCCACGCAGCTGTCCAGCTTCGGCAGCATCCCGCCGCCGATGATTCCTTCCTTTTCGAGCTTCTCCACACTGCCGATGCGCAGCGTTGCAAGAAGGCTCGACGGATCGTCCACCCGCATCAACAACCCCGGCACGTCCGAGATGAATGCGAGCTTGCGCACTTTCATCGCTTTCGCGATGGCGGCGGCCGCCGTGTCCGCGTTCACGTTGTAGAGCTTGCCGTCGGGGCCGACCCCCAGCGGCGTGACCGCCGGGACCAGCCCCGCGTTCAACATCTCCATGACGGGGCGGACGTCCACGTCCGTCGGACGCCCGACGTATCCCCAATCCAGGACGGCGCCCGTCTCAGGATCCCGCCCCGTCTTCTTCTCCACGCGGAACAGCCAGTCGCCGTGCAGCGAGTGCGCGTTCGCGCCGTGTTTGCGAAGCAGCTGGACGACGTTCGCGTTGACCTCGTCCTTGATCACGTGTTCAACCACATGGATCGCCTCTTCGGTCGTGACCCGCAACCCCTGCACAAAGGTGGAGACGATGCCGGCGGCTTTCAGCCCGCGCGAAATCGCCTTGCCGCCGCCATGCACCAGCACGATGCGGATGCCGACCGCACTCATGAACGCAATATCCGTCAATAACCGTTCCAGGTTTTCGGCGGACTCCATGATGCTGCCCCCGACCTTGATGACGACGACGGATCCCTTGAAATCCTGAATGTACGGAAGTGCCTCGATCAACACGTCCGCCTTTGCCATGGCTTCTTCGACTTTCGTACGCTTTTCTCCTCTCGGTAAGACCCGCATCCTAGCACAAATCCCGCCTGGATGAAAGAAGAAAATCGTCACTATTTCCAGATCGGGCAAGTCCATCGAATTACACCGAGGTACCTCATTCCGTGTGTTCTGAAAATCCTCTTTACAAGTCTACCTTTGCGGGGGTAGAATGACCGTTCTCTGTCTTGCGATGGAAACATGGCAAGCGGACGTAGAGAAAGGATGACCAGAATGAGGATGAATGAGATGAAACGAGTCAGTCTGACGGCAGTACTGGCGGTTTGCGCGGGACTTGTCGTCCCTGGACGGGCGGCACAGGAAATTTTCGACGGCGGCAACACGGTGCTTGCCCATCTTGAGGCGGACATTGCCCAGACGACATCGGTCGCGATTACGTTGACAAGGGACGAGACGGCGGATGCGCAGGGCAAGCTTGTCGCGGTGTTTCCCGGCGGCGCGTCCACCGAGGCCAACGTAAATTGGCCGGCGGACGAAACGAGCCTCGTGGTCTCCCTGCCTGTCCCCGCCGGGCTTTCGCTGACCGACGGGGTGACCGCCGCGCTTTCGCTGCGCGATGCGGACGACACCGAGGTGGACGCCAGCGAACTCTGGCTGGTGGAAAATCCTGAAAACTCTCCCTCCAACCCGTACTGGATCGGCGAACGGACGGCGGACGCGCTCGACTGGGGCGAGTGGACGATGGACTTGGAGGTGGCACGCGCCAAGGTCAGGGCGCAGGGCGGTTCGCTGATTTTGTTCTTCACCGGCGAGCTCTGGTGCCCCCGTTGCCTGGGTATGGAGACGAACTTCTTTGAAAAGGCCGAATTCAAATCCTTCGCCAAAGCGAACAAGCTCGTGTTTGCGATTCTCGACAATCCGAGGCGGGCCGCCGGCGATTCCGCCACTTCGCCGGCCGCAGGACCGGTCGGCGCCCCCCCCACGCTACTCCGGCCCGCAGTCGGGAACAACGGCCGTTCCGGACTCGCCTACCTCACGCGGAAGATGATCGTGCCGGACGAAGCGGAAGCGGTCCTTGTGCGAAACCACAAACTCGGATACAACGACGCCGACGGACGAAATAGCGTCGGAACTCAGGATGCCGTCGCGGGATTCCGTGCGCCAGGCGGGTATCGGACGGGGTATCCGTCGTTGCTTCTCGTGCGCGATGACGGATCGGTCGCAGGCCGCCTGACGATTCAAAAGTGGCTCGAAAACGGTGCGTACCTGGCACCGGTGGAAGAGAACCTGGCGCGTTTCAGCGAACTCCTGTTGCTCGCCGGGGAGGCGGGGGAGGAGGCGAACAACTATGCCGCGACCACTCCGTTGACGGCGGAGGCCGGTGAAGAAATCGTCACTTCGCTCCAGGTGAACGACCGGACGGACGTTTACAAACTGACGGGGGTCGAGACAGGCAAAATCTTGACGTGCACGGTGACCGAACCCGCCGATCCGCCTTTCGCGGTGACGCTGAAACTCTTGATGCGGGTGGACGGTGTTGAGACGGAACTCGCCTCCGGCACCGGTTCGGTGACTGCGAAAATCGAGACGGAGGGGGACGTGTTCCTTTCCATCGGTACGTACAGCGAGTTCGTGGAGGGATTCCAGGGGACGGCCTATCCGGACGGAGGCAGCAGCAGCGAGATGCTCGTCACGGTCGCGACCAAAATGGAAGGCGAGCCGGACGAAACGGTTGAACCTCGAGACGATGGTTCCTATCGTGTGAACCTCTACCAGTTCTTCGACGTGAAAGACGCCGTCATCCCTGTCTCGACGTTGACCGGGAAAGGGAAAATCAAACAGAAAGTGACGCAGGGGAAACTCCCGACTGGCGTGAAAGTTTCCTTCAACGCGGCATCGCGCAAGCTGATCCTGAGCGGAATTCCAAAGACCGTCGGGGCGTTCCCCCCTGTCGTCCTCGAAATCACGGAGACGGGATCTTTCGGCGAACGGAAGGAGACGTTCACGATTTCGTTCTTCATCCGTACCCCGGATATTTTCAACGCCTACGCGAACAAGGCTTATTCGTTCTGCGACATTCCGATGACAATGCCCTACCGCGACACGACGATTCTTGCCGGTGTGTTGAAGGTTTCGCTTTCCAAGAAAGGGGCCGTTACGGCGAAATACAAAGGGTTCGGCCGCAAGCAACTCTCGTTCAAAGGCCGGTGGAGCGCATTGAACACAGTGACCGGCGTGGTTTCCATGGAGGCGACGGGAATGTTCGGTTCAAAGCTCTCCCTCGAACTGCTTCCCGATGTCGGCGTGAAGGCCGAGTTGACCGACCCGAAAAATGCGGCGGCTCCGACCTTGACCTCGATCCCCGCTTTCTGCGCATGGGATGCGGAGCAGAACGCGAACGCCTACGACGGGAAGTATACCGCCACGCTTCCGGAAAACCCGGCTTCCGGTTTGAACACCGGGACGATGGAGGAGATCTCCGCCTTTACCGCCATCGGCACCATCCCTCTTGCGTTCGGATTCAAAAACGCGGCAAACGCTTTGCGCGGGCACATGTCGTATTCGGGGTATCTGCCGAACGGATCCCGTTTCACCGGAACGACGACCCTTCAGGAGTTGAAAGACGGCGCGGCATTGTTGCCGATTTTCTGCCAGAAAGGGAGTGTCACGCTGACGACGCTGCTGCGCGTTCGGAAGAACGCGGCGGAAACGTATGAAGACGACCGCTTGGTGGTCAAGCCCGCCGATGGCGTCACCGGTTTCCTCCAGGTGGCCAAACCGTTCCCGTACAGTCGCGGGCTGGAGGCGTACGGCTGTTATTACAATATGTCCGAAGACCTCCAGATCTGTTGCGACACCGCCTATGAGGCAACGGTCATGTCGCTCTCGAACGGGGTGATCGCGGCGAGTTCCGTTTATGGCGGGATCACCCAATACCCCTCTGTGCTGTTCGACATCGAGGTGCAGACGCTGAAACCGTTCAAAAACACCCCATCCGATTTCAAGTTCATATTGGATCGGAAGACAGGCTTTTTCAACGGCTCGTTCAAACTTCCCTTCGCGAACGGCAAGAACATTCGGACGGTGTACCGCGGCGTTCTCCAGCCCGGCATCTGGGACTGCGGATGCTCGGCAATCCCTCTCCCGAACCGTCCGTTCGGTTCGGGGGCGTACTGGTTCACGGACAAGTACAAGAAAAAAACGGTGAAACGCGGCGCCACGTTTGACCTCAATCCGATGAAGTAGTGTAAGCCGATGAAGCGGGAACGACTCCAGTCTCGACTCGGATTCCTATTGCTGGCTGCGGGGTGCGCCGTCGGACTCGGAAATGTCTGGCGCTTTCCGTTCATCGTGGGGGCGAACGGCGGCGCGGCGTTCGTCTTGCTCTACCTTGTCTGCCTGTTGTTGATCGGATACCCGTTGCTGACGGTGGAACTCGCCATCGGAAGAGGCGGGAAGGCTGGCGTGGTCGGTGCGTTGACGGCGCTCGCGTTCAAACGGTTCAAGCCGTTTTGGCACAAGGCAGGCTGGCTTGTCTACCTCGGCAACTTCCTGCTGATGATGTATTATTCATCTGTGACGGGATGGCTGCTTTACTACTTCGCGCGGTATGTGGTGACGGGATTGCCGATTGCGTCGCCGGGGGAGACGGGTGCCTTCTTCAACGGGATGCTCGCCCGCCCGGCCACCTGCGCCACCTCGATGTGCGTCGGTGTCGCCGCCGCCTCGTGCGTTTGCGCGATAGGAGTCCAGCGCGGCGTGGAACGGGTGAGCAAGTGGATGATGCTTTCGCTGTTCGCCTTGTTGACCGTCCTTGCCGTCCGATCCCTTTTCTTGCCCGGTGCGAAGGAAGGGTTGGCGTTTTACCTCAAGCCCGATTTCGCCACCGTGATGCAACATCCGCTGCAGTCGCTGTTTTGTGCGCTCGGTCAGGCGTTCTTCACGCTCAGCATCGGCGTCGGTTGCATGGTCGTATTCGGCAGCTATGTCGGGCAAGACCGTTCGCTCGCCTCCGAAAGCCTGGTCATCATCGGGCTGGATACGCTCGTCGCACTGCTCTCCGGCCTGATTATCTTTCCCGCCTGTTTTTCCTATCACGTAGACGTGGGGCAGGGGCCAGGCTTGATTTTTGTCGCGCTTCCGAACGTCTTCGCCAACCTCCCGTTCGGGCGTTTCTGGGGAATTTTCTTTTTCCTGTTCCTCTCGCTCGCCGCGTTGACCACGCTCGTCGCCGTCTTTGAATGTCTGACGGCGGGGTTGATCGAGGAATTCGGGCTTTCCCGTCCAAAAGCCGCCCTCCGCGTCGGAGGGCTGGTTGCCTTGCTTTCGTTGCCGTGCGTCTTTGGCTTCAACATCTGGAAACGCTTCCAGCCGCTCGGTCCGGGAAGCACGGTCCTCGATTTGGAGGATTTCCTCTTCAGCCAGTTCTGGCTGCCGCTCGGCGCCCTTACACTGACGGCGTTCTGCGTGTTCACCGTAGGGTGGGGGTGGCAGCGTTTCCGTCGGGAGACCCGGCGGGGGGCGGGCTTCGGCCTTCCCGCGGATTTCAGGAACTACATGCGCTGGATCCTCCCGTTGATCGTGCTGTTAATCCTCTTAGGCGGTATCCTCCAGAAAATCTGCGCGGCATAAAGGCGTATCCGGGGAATATCAGCGAAGGTGGCCGTTATGACTACGTACGCCGTGAACACGGGTGCAACGAGATTTTTCTGCATCGGTCATGCCGCTACGCAAACGACCTGCCGCAGATGCCGCAGCCGGTAGTTGAAGAATTCTTCGAGGCGTCCCGATTTCTCGAGTGTGCGGAGTGGAATCATTCCTTTTGCGCC
>JAGCVN010000022.1 GCA_017962315.1 Kiritimatiellia bacterium | reverse complement strand
GCTCACCTGTTTGTAGCGCAAGGCTTCGGCGGTCGGGTCGCCCCTTCCGTCGCTTGCTTTCCTAACTGACTGTCGATTTCTTGTCAGCGCGAACTCCTTTCATTTCGCAAGTTGCTATCGAGCTTTACTTGGCGCACCATGAAGTTTTCCCAATCGTATGCGAGGATGATTCTATTGGCAGCAGTCGCAATGGTCGAAGCATTTGTGTTGGACTGTTCAGGCGCGAACCTGATCGTGAACGGCGCGTTCGAGGACGAAGACACCTACATGCCGCGCATCAGCACACGCGCAAGCGGAACGTATGCGTACTTTTCCGACGGCCAGGGCTTCAACGCCTCGCCGTGGACGTTCACAGGAATGTCTGGCCTGTGCGTCAGCAACTCCGCGTTCCTTGTCAACATCTACGGCTACGACATCGGCACGTACGCCATGTTCATCCGGCAGACCGGTACAGCGCAGCAGACGTTCAGCGTGACGGAGACCGGATGCTATCGTCTTTCGCTCAAGTACTGGGCGTGGCAAGGCAATGTCAAGGCGCACACCACGACGGTCCAGATGATCCACGGTTCGGACACCGTGACCCTCGGGACTCTCTCGCCAAGCATCTCCGGCGGAACGGTGTACCAGTTCGATTTCGTGACGAACATCACCGAGACCGGTTCCTATACGCTCAAGTTCTCGCAGTCAAAGAACGGTGGCGACGGTGGCAATACCTTTGACGAGATCAAGTTCGTGCGCGTCGGAGACGTGAACCTCGTGCAGAACGGCGACTTCGAAGCCGGGGCTATCTCCGGCAGCAACTACACCCGCATCGGGGCGGACGGCTACTCCAACCCGTTCTGGACCGGCGGCGACGTCGCGGACGCGAACAACTGGGCCGGTCTTTGCATGTACAACACGGGCGGCTTCTTCAACCAGACTTATTGGAATCCCGGCAAGTACGCGCTCTTCCTTCGCAACCAGGTCGCGTCGGACGTCGCCCTCATGCAGCAGGACATCACGTTCGACGAGCCTGGTCTCTACCGCGTGTCGTTCTCGTATCTTGGGTGGGTCGATGGCGACAAACACCTTTCCACTGAAGTGCGCCTTGCGCGCGGCGCCGTGACGAACGTCATCGGCGCTGTCGAGCACAGGGATGCCTGCTGGGGCAAGGCGCTCGCCTGCAACTGCTACGCGGAGATTGCCGAGGCGGGAACGTACACGCTTCAGTTTTCCATGCCGGGCAACACGACGGTGGCGACCGCGAACATCATCGACAACGTGGTCGTAAACCGCTGCGGTGCCCCGAACCTCATCCAGAACGGCTCGTTCGACGAGGGCGGCGGCTCGGTTGGAAACTACATCAAAAGCACTGCGGCCAACTTTTCCAATCCGAACTGGACAGGGTCCCGGAGCGACAACTTCGGTCTCGCCGTGCCGAACATTGGATTTCATGCAGACAACCAGTCGCCGCACGTCATGGGCAAGTACGCGTTGTATTTCCGCAGTTCAAACCTTTCCGCCTGGCAGGGCTTCAGCGTCCCTGAGTCCGGATTCTACCATCTTTCGTTTGTCCACTGGGGCTGGAACTATGGCGGAATCCCTATGGCCGTGAAAGTCCTTCTGGTGAAAGACGGCGGCGCGACGACGAACGTATGCGGAAGCTCGTCATTCACGCCGGTCGGCGCAACCAAGGTCGGCAGTTCCTACAACTACTACGAGGTTTCGCAGTTCAACGGACTTGTGTACATCCCCGAGGCGGGCGAATGCGTCCTTTCGTTTGCGACGCAATCCGGTAGTAGCTCATACGCCACGCTCATCGACAGCGTGTCGTTCGTGAAGTACGACGCGGACGAGTTCGCGGCGGGCTACGACGCGCCGCTCGCTGTCGACATGCTGCCGTTTTCGGCAGACGGAAGCGTCGTTGTGCCACGCGCCGTGTACGCGAGGCGGGCCATCGTCGAGAGCGGACAGGTCGTGAAGATGGGTGCTCATGCGCATGCGGGGTACGACCCTGCGTTCAGGCGGAACAACGGCACGATTGTCATGGACGAGTTCAAAGTCGATACGCAGTTTTCGAAGTATATCCATAGCCTTCAAGGTGTCTATACTGAAAGTTCATCTGGAAAACTCCGTGTCGGGAAGGTCATACATGCAGGGGCGATAGGAGAGGCAAACAATCCCAGATTCAGGCTGTCCGCTGTTTCTGGAATGGCGGAATACATCGTCGGCGCGGGAGGGTTCTCATTCTCGAACAACCGAAGGCTCGCGAACTGCAACCCATACTACTCAGTCGAAGGTGTGGTACGTATCGACCCGTACGCCGACTACGCGGTGTGGGAGAATCCGTATATGAACCACACCCAGGCGTTGTGGATATTCGGGAACGGCGTCCTTACGCTTGGCACAACGGACTACGACGATCCGACGGTGGCGAGGACAATCACGTTCAGGGGCGGAGTTGGCACGGAATCAGGCGGCGTCATGAACGTGGAGGGCATTGGTTCTGTTGTTTTCAGAACCACGAGCAATGGAGGTTTCAAAGGGACGCTGAACGTGAAGGACACGTCAACGCTTCTGTACGACGACACGTCGAACACAGCTGCGGGAACGATCAACGTGAAGTCGGGCGCGACGCTGAAGGTCGCCCGGTCGTCCAATCTCGCGATTGGCAACGCACTTGCGCCGGAGGCGGGGGCGATTCTGGAGTTCGACGTGTCGCGCCTTGGCGCGGACGTGGCGGCGGTGACGCTGAACGGGTTCACGCCGCCGGAGAGCGGTCGCGTGACGGTGAAGGTGACGGGGCGCGAGGGCGGCGGCGCGCGGACGCTTCTCACGAATCTGCCAGAAGGCGTGACGAGGGAAAATTTCGCGCTCGACCGGACGGGACTTCCGGGCAACGCCGTGCTCACGGTCCGTGACGGCAACCTCATCATCCGCCCCTGCGGTTTCATGATGATCATTAAGTGAGTGGTTCGTGGTTAGTAGTCAGTGGTTAGTGGTCAATATGAGTAAGCGGGTGGATATAAGTAAGTGCCTTTGCGCCTTGTTGTTGTACGCTTGCTGTCTTTCCCTCCCTGCGGCGGAGACGAGCATTCTCCTCTTCGGGCATAGTTTCGGGCAGGACTCCACGGAGCATCTGCCCGCGCTGCTCGACGCGGCGGGAATCACCGACGTGCGCGTCGCCCGCTTCGTGAAGGCCAACGGCTCGTTGGAGGAGCATTACAACTTCTTCGTCGCCGACTCCCTGAACTCGGACTTCTCCTACACCGAATGCACGCCTGGCTCGACGACGTGGCAGGCGCGCAGCCTTACGGTGAAGCAGGCGATCGACGAGCGGGCGTGGGACTACGTGATCTTCCAGAACAGCCTCGAGAACGAGGGGCGCTACGAGACGGCGCAGCCGTATCTGAACAACCTCGTCGCCTACGTACGCGCACGTTCGCAGGAGTTGTTCGGACGCGAACCGGTCATCTGCTGGAATTTGTTCTGGCCGATCTCGAAGCTTGCGGAGGACGGCGCCAACGCCACGCTCACGTACCGCCTAAGCTTTTACGATAACAGTTCCGACAAGATGTGGGAAGCATACAAGCGTGCGACGCGGGAACTGATGTCCGACACCGGCATCACCAATGTGATTCCCACCGGAACCGCAATCGTCAACCTGCGTGCATCGCCGCTCAACACCGCCGCAATGAACGAGTTCACCAGGGACAAATACCACCTTTCACTCGGTGCTGGACGCTACACGGCGGCGTGTGTGCTGTTCGAGTATTTCATCGCGCCGAAATATGGCGTGAACGTACTGGGCAATCCGTTACGTCTGCCGGGCCTCGCGCAGCCTGTGACAGACGCCAACGCGGAAGCAATCCAGCGCATTGCGGCGGATGCGGTGCGCTATCCGTTCGGCGTCGTGCCGAACGAACGGAAGTGGGTGTGCGAAAGCGAATCGACGAAAGAGACCACAGGCGCCTGGATGCGTTCTGCGGCCTACGACGGCGGCAGCATGATTGTTGACGGGATGAATTCGTTCATCCCCTCCACGCCCTCTGACGGACGCTTCGTGAAGGTAACGGCGACGCTTCACTTCGACGAGGAATGGACCGACAGCGACTACGCCGGCGATGCAAAAGCGGCGGTACGCCTTGCACCGGGCGGACGACTCCAGGCATACACGCGCATCAACAGCGAGAAAGCGTGGGCGGATGCCTCCGGCGCATCGTTCGAGACGAACAGGGAATACACCGTCACCCTGACGCTCGACGGTTTGACCCGCACCTACACCGTCACGCTCACCGACGGCACGACGCGGAGGCGGCTCAAGAACGGTAGCCGCGACTCCTTCGCGTTTGCCACGGACGACGACACGCCCGTCACAACAATGCGTTTCGAGGGGGCCGGCACGGTAACGTCCATTTACGGCCGTTACGCCGATAAACTGCCCCTCCTTCTCCTCTTACTTCGCTGACGCGGGGCGTGTCTTCCCACCCGTAAACGGACGGGGGGACGCCAACGCCATCGCCACGAAACAGCCGAACGCCTTGATCGCGTTCACGGCGGTGATCCAGCAGAGCATGGTATCGAGCGAACGGATGTTGTGCGTCTCAAGGAACGCCACCCACGGCACCGGAAGCACCCTCGCGAAGTAGCCGTATCCCGTAACGGCAAGTAGGATCACCGGGTAGGCTAAGTCAACGGGAACCATCCACTTCATAAACCCGAAACGGTTGGCGGAAAGTTCCGCCGTGACATAGAGGCCGACCAGTGCGCCGAGGGTACTGATCCCGATCTGCCACGGGATTGCCCACCAGTATGCGGAGTAGTGTTCTCCATGCGGCAGAAAGGTGAGAATCGGTTTCCCTAAAAAGAAGAACGGCAAAGCGACCAGCATACTGAAACCGACTGTCGCCGCAGACGCCTTCAGGATTAACGGGCGCACATCCTCCCCCTTCGTCGCCAAAGTCGCCGTGAAGGGGAAGAGCGTGAACACAAGCGTGTTGTAAAGGAAGCTCGAGATGTCGGAGAAACGGGTCGCCATGTAATATCCGGCGGAATCGAAGTCGGGCAACCGCTGGCGGAGAACGGTGGATTCGACAAGCGCGGCAACGGCGGCGGCGGTGCCGCTTACCAGGAAGATCGCGAATAGTTTCGAGAACTTCCGGACTGCATCGCGGGTCCAGTAGGGCACGGCCGGGACAGACAATTCCTTCCGCAGGCAGAACACGGAGGCGGCGACGTTGAACACGGGCGAAGCCCCTTGTCCCACGAAATACCCCGCAAGGGGACGGAACGGCATCGCGACAAGCATGGTCAACAGACGCAACGGCGCACCGGCCAGGTTCATCACGGCATTCGCCTTGAACTTTCCAAGCGCCTGAATCGTATTGGTAAACACCGGGGCCACGGCGGTCACAAAGGATGTCACGAGAATAATGATTCCGAGCGTCCCCTCGACGATGCGGATGCGCGAGAGGAACACAGGCAGTGTGAAACGGGCGACAACAATCGCCACAAAAAGAAATACTGCAGCCGCGACGAAGACACTCCGCATGAGCGTCTTGAGCCGGCCGAACTCGCGCCCGATTGAAAGGTTCGACACCTCATTGCGGAACGTGTTTGCGAAGACGGCGACGGGAAGCGCCAGAAATCCGGCGAAATTCGCGAGCGGCGTTACCGCGCCAAGTTCCTGCGGATCGACGTATTTCGGCACGAGCCACAGCCCGACGAATGCGTTCAACAGGTCCGCCGTGCGGCACGCGCAAAAGAGCATGAGCGAGTACCACCAGAAATCGCCCATGCGCTTGTGCAGTCTCTCGAGCAACTGTTTCATGGCGGCAGACCTTCAGGCAAGAAGCTTGTGGACTTGTATCTTCCGCGAAAGCGGGATAATCCATTTTTCATAGAGGACGGCGATGCGCTGGGCAAATTCGGGCGAAGCGTCGCGTTCCATCGTGGTCGCCAGCGTCCGCCGGATGACGGCCTCCTCGACCGTGTGGTTTGTGATCGCCTCCTCCAGTTGCACAGGGTCGCGGTTTTCCAACGGCGTGCGGAGGGAATCCGGAATCTCCTCCAATTTCAGAGCGGCGACGTGTTCCGCCAGATTCAAGCGCTGGACGAGCGCATTCATGCACGAGCCGTCCGTCGAGATGCACTTCCGGCGGTCTTCGTCATCCCCGTCCTCGCAAAGCAGCGGCAGGATCGTGTGGACGTAGAGCGGGCGGAGGACACGCGCCCGTCCGGCGATCGTCGGCGTTTCTGAGAAAAGGTCGGCGACCGACTGGATCGGCTGCTGCGAGTGCAATTCGCGGTACAAGCCGGCGTTGGCTTTAAGCCGCGCCCGCTGGCAAAGGGCCTCGACCAAGGTCTCATCCAGCGAGGCGATGATCGCCCGGAGCTGGGAGAGCTTGTTCATGGACTTGTCCTTCTGCTTGATGAGGTAAAACCGCGTCATGTTGTCAGACCGGTCCTGCACGTCCCGCGCCAGGATGTCGAGCGCGTAGATCCGGGCGGCGGTCGCGGTGGCGACGGCGGCGACCCCCTTCTCCGAAGCAGCGCGGACGGCGGCAGCGGCGGTACTCGGCATGGGGGTGAGTTCCGCTCCGGGACAGAGAGATTGCAGCGTCCGGCGCGACTGCCCGAGTGCCTGCGGGTGGCTGCAAACCAGACGGATGTCCGTCAGCTTCGTCCCTCTCGCGGCGAGCAGGCAATGATGCACGGGAATCGAAACGCGCTGGATCACCTCCAGGTCATCGTACTGCATCATCTCGTCCAGCGTCTGCCAGACGGGACCTTCCGTCGAATTGACAACCGGCACGATCCCTTCCGCCGAGGCATTCTTGCGCAGCGCCTCGAACAGCGCCGAGAGCGAACCGCACGGGACGAGCGAGGCGGAGTCGCCGAACTGGAGTTTCGCGGCTTCCTGCGAGTGTGTGCCCTCAGGCCCGAGGTAGAAGACCGTCACGCCCATGACTACTCCGCCTCCGCCGCAGACGACCTCTCGCGTCTCGCCAGTTCGAGCCAGGGGGCGAGCGCGTCGAGGAACGCTTTGAACTCAACGGTGGGTATCTGCTGCGAGGCATCGCTGAACGCACCGACGGGGTCGGGATGGGTCTCGACCTCGAGTCCGTCCGCGCCGGCGGCGAGTGCGGCCTTCGCGAGCGGCAGGACCAGGGAACGCTTCCCGGCGGCATGGCTGGGATCCGCGATGACGGGGAGGTGGGTCAACTGGCGCGCGGCCGCGATTCCTCCGACATCCAGGATGTTCCGCGTCACGGTGTCGAACGAACGGAGCCCGCGTTCGCACAGCACCACCTGCTGACAACCGTTTACGAGCAGGTACTCCGCCGAGGAAAGCCACTCTTCGACCGTCTCCGCCATGCCGCGTTTGAGCAGGACAGGTTTTCCCGCACGGGCAAGGTGCTCCAACAAGTCGTAATTCTGGCCGTTCCGCGCACCGACTTGATACATGTCGGCCACCTCGGAAAGCATTTCGATCTGCTGCGTCCCCATCACTTCGGAGACGAAGGCCACCTTGAATTCCGACTTCACCTCGCGCATGATCTTGATGCCGTCGTACTTCAGCCCCTGGAAATCATAAGGCGAGGTACGCGGCTTGAACGGCATCGCCCGGACGATGGTAACGCCCAGCGCGACGAGATCCTGCACGGAGGCGCGGAACTGATCATAGCTTTCGATCGAACAGGGACCGGCGAGGACGGGGATCGTCCCGCCGCCGATCAGGGTGCCGCCGACGTTGACGACGGTGTCGGGGGCGTGATACGTGCGGGAGACGAGCTTGAACTTCTTCTGTACGGCGAACACGCTTTCGACGGCGGGGAGATTCTTCAAGACCTCCAAAGAACGGTTGCTCAACTCGTCGCCGATGCCGGCGATGACGGTCTGTTCAACGCCGCGGATGATCCGGGGCTGGTAACGCATGGAACTCACCATGTCGCTAACCGTCTGGATGTCGGTCTCCGACGCATGCCTCTTCAATACGATGATCATTGTCCAATCCTTTCCCAACAAAAAACCGCGGACCCTTTCGGATCCGCGGTTCAAACTCGTTCCTCGATTTCCAAACACCTCGAGTTACGCGAACCTTGCATCCGGTCGGCGCGGCGTAAAGCTAAAGTAAAAGCTGGAAATCAGGGTATTCATGCGAAACAGGTCTACTTTACCCCATTTTCCCGCCGGATGTCAACGGGGAAAAATTGAAAATTTGCACTTGAATTCCGGATTCCGGTCTGGTAAAGTAGTCGTCCTTTACGGAGACAACTATGGTCAAAATCAGACTACGTAGAACGGGTCGCACGAATGCGGCCTGCTGGCGCATTGTGGCGGCCGATTCCCGTTCGCCCCGCGACGGCAAGTTTTTGGAGATCTTGGGCTGGTATTCCCCGAAACAGACGGGGGATAACTTCAAGCTCAATCTTGAACGTGTCGACTATTGGGTAAGCGTCGGCGCGCAGATGACGGAACAGGCGGCGAGCCTTGTCCGCCGTGCGCGTAAGGGGCTGACCTCGACGACCGACGCGAAGAAGGACGAGAAGGCCGCACGGCGCGCCCGCGCCAAGAAGGCCGCGAAGAAGGAAGGCTCGGCCGCCTAGCGCGCGCCTTCCGGACGGGCCGAGATGGACGTTCCGCTGCGTATCGACGTGATCACCGTTCTGCCGGGCATGCTCCGCGGGTTTCTAGACTGTAGCATGCTCAAGTTGGCGGTTGCGCGCGGGGCGGCGGCGTTCCGGACGGTCGACCTGAAGGACTTCGCGCAGGATGCGCGGAAGACGACGGACGACCGGCCGTTCGGTGGGGGCCCCGGCATGATTCAGAAGCCGGAACCCTGGATCGAGGCCATCGAGGCGGTGCGCACGCCGGGGTGCAGGGTGATCCTGATGACCCCGTCAGGGCGGACGTTCCGCCAAGATGAGGCCCGGAGGCTCGCCGGTACGCGCCATCTGGTGTTCGTTTGCGGACATTACGAGGGCGTGGACGAGCGCGTCCGGCAGCGGCTGGTGACGGACGAGCTGTCGATCGGCGACTACGTGTTGACGAACGGCGTCTTGCCGGCGGCGGTCGTCATCGACGCGGTGGTACGGCTCCTGCCGGGGGTGCTCGGCGGGGGTGAGGAGGCGACGAGGGACGAGTCGTTCACGGAGCCTCTGCTGGAGTATCCCCAGTACACAAGGCCGGCGGTTTTCCGGGGGATGTCCGTTCCGGACGTCCTGCAGGACGGGAATCACGGCGAGGTCGCCGCCTGGCATAGGCGGCAGATGTTGGACAGGACGGCGCGCAGGCGCCCGGATTTATTGCAGAGTGCTGGCGAACAGCCTTTGCGAGAGGAGAAGAAGAGATGATTGCGAAAGCGATTGACAAGATTAACGCCGAACAGGTGGCCCAGTTCAAGGCCCCCGAATTCACCATCGGCGATTCGGTGAAGGTGTATGTGAAAATCAAGGAAGGCGGCAAGGAACGCAAGCAGGCGTTCATCGGCACCGTCATCGCCATGGACAACGGCAAAGGTATCTCTGCCACGTTCACGGTCCGCCGGTATTCCTTCGGCATCGGCGTCGAAAAGGTCTTCCCCGTCTATTCCCCGTATATCGACCACGTCGAGATCGACCACTCCGCCAAAGTCCGCCGTGCGAAGCTCTATTACCTCCGCAAGCTGACCGGCAAGAAGGCCCGCCTCCACGCGATCGCGAAGAAGCCGGCGACGGAAACCGCCGCTACCGCTGCCGCGCCCGCACAGGCGTAACCTTTCAACAACACATAAAACCAAAACTACCGGACGGGGCGGATAAAACCCATACCCCGTTCGTGTAGTCTTTTTTTCAATGTATCTCGCCTTGCCGATAAGTTTGATTGGCGACAACCGAAACAACTTGTAAAGACAACATCCTTCTTTCGCCGCGCAACAGCGCGGCGTTTTCATAACCGCGCATGGCTGTGCACGGAAGAAGCAAACGTTGTTTTCAAGTTGTTCATGTTGTTTTCAGAAACTTACCCTCATCTATATTCCCGCGCGAAACGCGGGCGGCGGGCTTGCCTATAAAATGCCATTTATCCCCATGAATGCTCCCGCGCGCGGCGCGGTCGGTCCGCTCTGCGTTAATTAAAAATCCTCCCCCTTGTTGCGGGGTGAAGTTATAGGCGAGAATCCCGAGTATCGGATCTGCCGCCAGTTATCGGCTTTCCTGTTTGCAGGTCAGCGCCATGAAGAACACGGAAAGCAGACACGCCACGACAAGCAGCAGGAAGGTCCAACTCCATCCAAATGTCTGGGCCACCCAGCCGATCATCCAGTTGGCAAGGATGAACGTACCGAGGAAGTAGCCGAAGAATCCCGTGAGACCGGCCGCCGTACCGGCCGCGTTCTTCGGGACGAGGTCGAGCGCCTGCACACCGATGAGCATCACCGGACCATAGATGAAGAACCCGATGCTGATGAGGCTGAAGATGACGACAGTCAGGTTGTCGATGAAAGCCCAGTACAACGCGATGAACACCAGCACGAGTGCCATGAACAGGATGGTCGGCATGGCGCGTTTGCCCTTGAACACCTTATCGGAGACCCAGCCGCAGAGCAGCGTCCCCGGAATCGCGGCGTATTCGTAGGCGAAATAGGCCCAACCGGCACTTTTGATGTCGATCCCCTTGTCCTTGAGAATCGCCGGCGCCCAGTCGAGGCAGCCGTAGCGCACCATGTAGACAAAGGCATTCGAGAGCGCGATGAACCAGAGGTATTTGTTGTTGAGGACGTACTTAAAAAAGATATCCTTCGTGGAAAGCGTCTCTTCGTGCTTCTCGGAATAGTTCTTCGGGTAGTCGTTGCGCCACGCCTCGATGGACTGTAGCCCGCAGGACTGCGGCGTGTCCCGGAGAAGGACGTACGCGAGGAGCGCGATGAAGAGTGCGACCGCAGCCGGGAACGCGAAAGTGCCGACGAGGAAGTAGAACTCCTTATGCGCACCGTACAGCCAGCTGCCGAACCATACGGCACCGTATGTCGCCATCGGTCCGACAAGACCGCCGCCGACGTTATGGGCGCAGTTCCAGATGCTCATCATCGTCCCCCGCTCGTTTTGCGAGAACCAGTGGGTCATCACGCGCCCGCACGGTGGCCAGCCCATGCCGTTGAACCACCCGACAAGGGCGTTCAGGATGCCCATCACCACGATCGCCATCGTTTTGTGCTGAGCCCCGATCGCCTGGATCGGCACAATCATAAAGCACATGGCAAGCGCGGACAGAACAAGTCCGAGCGGAAGGAACACGCGCGCGTTCGACCGGTCGCTCACGCTGCCCATAAGGAACTTCGAGAATGCATAGCCCGCCGCGTTCAGACCGAGGACGAACCCCAGCTCGGACTTGACGAATCCAAGCGGTTCCATCTCCGGGATTGCCATCGAAAGGTTCTTCCTCACAAGGTAGAACCCGGCGTAGCCGATGAACGCGCCGAGGAACACCTGCAACCGCATACGCGAGTACCGTGCGTCTGCTTCGGGACCGGTCTGCGCCGGCAGATACGCCGGCTGTTTCATGAATGAAAACATACTCTTCCCCTTCTCCTTATCAACGGTCGTCGGAATCGTTACCTCCCCGACAACACACCCAACACTTCGGATTGTACCCGATATGGACACCCCGCGCAAGAACCGAATTCCGCCGGGCGAAATCGGTGCCGTTTACGCCTCGCCGGCGGAATACAGGATCGTACCGGTTTCGCCGTTGGCGATGCAGTAGGATTCCGGATGGCGGTGCAGTTCCGACTTGAACGTCAGACGGCAGCCGTAGCGTCCCTGGAGTTCGACCAGGTAGGCCTCATCTTCCGTGCGCATCCGCTCCAACACGCTCGGCGCGACGATGATCTGGAATTCGGTACGGCGGCCTTCCGCCTGCTCCTTGCGCATGAGCGAGGCGATCTGGCGCTGGATATCCACGCTGAGGGCAAGGGGCGACTTGATCAGCCCGTGGCCTTTGCAGAACGGGCAGTCCGTATACATCTGCGACAAAAGGCTGGACTCCTGCCGCTGGCGCGTCATCTCCATCAGGCCGAGTTCCGAAATCTGCAGGACGTTTGTACGGGCGCGGTCGCGCTTCAACGCCTGTTTCATCGCCTTGTAGACCGCCGTCTGGTGTTTGCGCGACTTCATGTCGATCAAATCCAGCACCACCAGGCCGCCGATGTTGCGGAGTCGCAACTGGCGGGCAACCTCTTCGACCGCCTCCAGGTTGACCTCCAGGATGGCGTCCTCTTGCGACCCCTTGCCGCGATGGCGGCCGGTGTTGACATCGACGGCGATCATCGCCTCCGTCTCATCGACAACCAGATACCCGCCGCTCTTCAGGTTGACCTTCCGACGGAAGGCTTCTTCGAGCTGGCGTTCAACGCCGTAATAATCGAAGACCGGGCGGTCGCCTTCGTAGAAGTTGATGATGTTCTTCGCGTGGCGCGAAATGCGGGAGGCCATTTCACGGGTGCGGTTGTAGGCGGCCTCGTCGTCGATCGTCACGCGGTCGATGTCCTCCGTGAGCCAGTCGCGCACGATACGTTCGATGAGATCCGGCTCCTGGTAGACGCAGGCGGGCGCCTTGAGGTTGCGGATGTTGGTCTGCAGCGAATTCCACTGTTCCCAGAGCCCGCGAAGGTCGCGCACGAAGGAACGTTTGTTCGCACCCTGGCCTGCAGTGCGGACGATCAGTCCGGCGTTGTCGGGAAGCGGCATCCGGTCCAGGATCTTCTTCAGGCGCTTGCGCTCCTCGGCGTCGCCGATCTTGCGTGAGACGCCGCGCAGCGTGGTGTCCGGCATCATGACAAGGTACCGCCCCGGCAGGCTGAGGCTCGCCGTCACGCGGGGCCCCTTCGTGCTGATGGGGCCCTTGGTGACCTGGACGACGATCTCCGTGCCCGGCGCGAAACGCTTGGCCACCTCCTCGTTGGTCAGCTTGTGACGGCGGCGCGCGGGACGGTCTGCGTCGTCATCCTCGTCGAGCAGGCTGTCGTTGTCGGGGATCATGTCCCAGTAATGCAGAAAGGCGTTCTTTTTCAGGCCGATGTCGACAAACGCGGCCTGGAGGTCGTGTTCCAGGTTCTGGATACGCCCCTTGAAGATACTGCCCACGAGGCGTTCCTCCGTGGGGTGCTCGCACTGGTACTCCTCGAGACGGCCGTTCTCGATGACGGCGACCCGCGTCTCCAGACGCTCGACGTTGACGACGATTTCACGCTTCGGTTCTTTTTTCTTGAACAATCCGAAAAACATACCTTCCTCCTTAGAACCTCTCTTCGGGTTCCTGTCCGTACACGGACACACTTTGGACCAATCCAAGCGCCACCATCAGGGTGAGCAGGAACGTCCTTCCGTAACTGATGAACGGCAACGGCAACCCCGTGATCGGCATCATGCCGATGGTCATCGCGATGTTTACAAACGTATGCGAAAAGACCAGCGCCATGACGCCGACACAGTAGAGTCTGCCCGTGTCGTCCTGACAACGAAACGCCACCCCCGTCCCGGACCACAACAGTCCGAGGAAGAGGAGCAGCACCATCAATGATCCCGCGAAACCGGTCTCTTCGGCCAGCACGGAAAAGATAAAGTCGTTTGTGGAGATCGACGGCGGCAGGTAACCCAGCGAATACTGTTCGCCCCTGCCGAATCCTTTCCCCCACGTGCCGCCGGAACCGACGGCGATCTCCGACTGCCACCGGTTGTACCCGCTCCCATGCAGGTCGCGGTCCGGGAAAAGGAAGACCTGAAGCCGCCTGACCTGATGCGGGCGAAGACCTGTCATGCGGATGATCTTCGTGCGTCTCTCCGGCGTCACGTCCGGCCTGTCCGCGTAAAGCAACAGTCCCAGGACGAGCGACACCGCCAGCACCGCCGTCCCCGCGAATCCCCAGACCATACGCGGCGCGACCTTCGCCGCGAAGAGCATCGCAAAAATCGTCGGCGCAATCACCAGCGCCGTCCCGAGGTCCGGCTGCAGCAACACCAGCACCGCCGGGACGCCCGCAATCACCAGCGTCAGCAAAAACGTCCCGATGCCGCGCCGCGCCCCCGGTCTTCCGTAAAGCCGGGCCAGGACAACGATCACCGCCAGTTTCGCCAGTTCCGACGGCTGGATGCCGAAAAGCCATCGCCTCGCCCCCATCCGCGAACTCCCGATGGCAAGCACCAGAACCAGTAACGCCAGCGTCGCCGCGTAGAAGAACCACCGCCAGCGGAAAATCGACCGGTAATTCGCCGAGGCCGCCGCGAAATACACGAACAGCCCGATGCCCCCCATCGCCAGATGCTGGAGATGCAGCCTCTGGAGCACGGCGTCCTCGCGAAGGGAACAGGCGCTGTAGATGAACAACGCGCCGATGACGATCAGCACCACCATGCTCAGGAACAGGGTCGGGCTCATATTCCGGAGGAGGCTGGAAAACGTCTTCTTCATTCCGGCACGCCTCCTTCCGCAGGCGGAAACGCCTCCGTCCTCCCCGCGAACGCCGTCGCAAATACATCGTGCGCGATCGGCGCGGCGGTCAGGCCGCCCGACTCGCCGTTCTCCACGACGATCGCCAGCGCCAGGCTCGCCTCGCGGTCGTACGGCGCGAACGCAATCACCCACGTGTTCTTGTGGCGTTCGCCGCGCACGTCGAACTCGGCGGTCCCCGTCTTCGCGGCGATCTCCAGGCCTTCGACTTGGACACGGCGGCCCGAACCGGCCATCACGACATCGCGCATTCCCGCACGCACGGTCTCCACCATCTCGCGCGGCCACCCCGTCGCCTCGCCCTCCGGCCGTTTCCCGTCCAGTGAGTCGGGATCCCATTTCACGGGGGCTTCAAGGCGGAGTCGAGGCGTCATCCGCTTCCCGCCGTTGGCGAAGATCCCGGCGGCCACCGCCATCTGAAGCGGCGTGGCCAACAGCAGGCCCTGCCCGATCGAGGCGTGGCAGGTGTCGCCGGGCATCCAGCGCTGGTGAAGCGTCTTTTCCTTCCATTCGGGCGACGGCAACACACCTGCGCTCTCGCCGGGCAGGGAAATGCCGGTCTTGCGTCCAAGCCCCGCCGCTTCGGCCGCCTTGCGGATCGCCTCGTACCCGATGGTGTACCCCATGTTGCAGAAATAGGCGTTGCAGGACTGCTCGATCGCCTTGCGCAGGGAGATCGGCCCGTGGCCGTAACCGTCCCAGCAACGGAGACGCATCGTCCCCAGCGTGAACACGCCGACACAGTCGTAGACCGTGTCCTCCGGGAACCCCGCCATGAGCGCGGCGATGGACGTAATGGTTTTGAAGGTGCTGCCGGGGGCGTAACGCCCCTGTATGGCGCGGTTGAGGAGCGGGATTCCGGGATCCTCGTTCAAACTGCGCCAAAGTCCCGTGCTGAGGAACGGCACGAATCGGTTCGGGTCGTAGGCGGGCGCGCTCGCCATCGCCAGGACGTCGCCGTTGCGCGGGTCGATCACGACGCCCGCGCCGACGCGGTTCTCCTTCGCGAGAGCCTGTTCAAGCGCCTCCTGGATGCGCGCGTCGATGGAAAGGTAGACGTCCTTCCCGGAGATGGACGGTTTGTCGTTCCACTTCTTGTCCTTGTAACCGCGCGCGTCGACGCGGATGAGCTGCAGACCGGCCGTCCCCGTCAGCTCGCCGTTGAACTGCGCCTCGATCCCCGCGCGCCCAACCATTTCAGGAAGGTAGAAGTGGTATTTCTCGCCGGGGCGGGGCTGGGGGCGGTCGCGGCGGACGTACCCCAGCACGTGGTTGGCGAGCGAACCGTGCGGATAGCGGCGTTCCGGCTGTTCGTAAATGTCGGTTCCGGGGAAGGCTTCGGCGTTCACGGCCCAGCGGGCCAGCGTCTCCTGCGAGACGTCTCGCCAGGCGATAAGCGGCATGGGGAGGCTCTGCATGACGTGGTTGCTGACGGCCTCCCGTGTAACCATACGGGGAAGGGCGAGGACTTCCGCCATACGATCGATGCTCTCGTTCACCGCGTCGATCGTCCGGATCCATTTGCCGCGTTTACGCAGTTCTTCGACGTAGTAGACGATACAGTTGCTGGCACGGTTGTCCGCGAGGATTTCGCCATTGCGGTCGAAGACGCGGCCGCGCAACCCCGGCATCTGTACACGCCGGATGCTCTGGCGGACGAAATCGGCCGAAAAATTCGCGGCGCGGACCACCTGTACGTTGTACAGCCGGCACGCCAGAAACACGATGCCGGTGAAAAAGACGACGGCAAGCGCGAAAAGTCGCCAATTATCCGTTAATTTCTGCCTGGAAGATTCCATGACCCGTTTCGGACGCCTGCCTCCGGCCGGAAAGATGATCAAGTCCTGCCACCAAAGCCATTCCGACCGTCCCGGCCACAAGACCGGCAGGAAGCGCTAAGGCGCAGCGGGCGAGGATCTGCACAAACGACAGAGGCCATTCGCCACCCATCCAGAATTGAATCCACAACACCTGGAACGGAGCCGCCGCGCCGCAGAACAGGACGACGCGCCAGAACGCGGGCGCAGGGTCGAGCCGCAACAGGAACCGGACGATACCGTACAGGCAGAAGAGGAAACACGAGGTACACAACAGCGGAAGCCCGCCGAGCGCATCCGTCAAAAGACCTGCCCAGAGGGCGCAAACCAACGACTCTTCGGCAGAACGTTTCACCGCCATCCAGACGGCGACCGCCGTCAAGAAGGGGAATTTGACCGGCCAGGACGAGGTGACCGGCAGGATATCCTGCAACAGCGCCGCGGCGAGCAGGCAGACTAGGTCGGCGGCGAATTCCGTCTTGTGCTTCACGGCGTCCCCTCCCTCCGTTCCAGCAGGAACACCGTGTCCAGCCCCGCGAAATCCACCGCCGGAACCACCTCCGCCTCGCGCGAAAGCCCGTTCCCGTCCCCCCGGCTATCCAGCATCCACCCGATGGTCAACCCTTTGGGGAAGGCACGTCCCAGCCCGGACGTCACCACGCGGGTACGCGGGGGCGGGGCGAAATCGCGGTCCAGGTAACGGAGGCGGAGCGGTTCGACGACATAGAGCAGCGTAAGCGAGGGGTCATCCGTCCCGGCGCGCGTGCCGCCGCCGTAGAGGATACCGCGCACGGTGCCGAAATCCTCGCCCTCCAGTTCCAGTTCGGCGGGTATGCGGCAATTCGGGTCGGTCAGCAACATGACGTCCGCCGTATGCGCGGAGACCGCGATGACGCGTCCGACAACCCCCTCCGGGACGACGGCGGGGTCGCCCACGCGGACGCCGTGGTCGCTCCCCTTCCCAACGCGGACGGAGTGCCAGACGCCGACCGTCCCGCCCCGGGAATGCACGGGGGCGGCCTGCCAGCGGACACGCGCCGCAGGCTGGAAGTCGAGCAACTTGCGCAACCGTTCGTTTTCGGCCTCGACGTTGCCGAGTTCGGAGGCTTCGAGTTCGAGGCGCTGGAGGTCGCGGCGGAGGGCGGCGCACTCGGCGGCCAGGCCGCTCCGGCGGAAAACGCCCCGGACACGGGAAACGACCGCGCGCCTGAACCAGACGTTCAGGTTTTCAAAGGGGTAAAGGGCCTCACGCGCAAAACCGCACACACCCGACCGCCAAACCAGCACCGCCAGCAGCGTCAGTACCCCAAGCCATATCCATGTCTTTGTCCGCTTCGTAAAAACCTCGCTGCGACCGCCGGACGGAACTCCGCCCCGGCCGCGTTGAAGCGGACCGCATCCGATTCGTCACTAATGTCCCAGCTTCGACTTCGCCAGAATATTCAGCTCGTTCAACACGACACCCGTCCCCTCCGCGACCGCGCTCAGCGGGTCGTCGGACAACGTAACGGGCAAACCCGTCTGCGAGGCGATCAACTTGTCCAGTCCACGCAGCATCGAACCGCCGCCGGCCAGCACAAGCCCCCTGTCCACCAAGTCTGCCGACAATTCGGGAGGGCACTTCTCCAACGTGATCCGAACCGCGTCGACAATGGAGGAAACAGGGTCCTGCAGGGCATCGCGAATTTCCTCGGATGTCACCTCCAGGGTCTTCGGAAGCCCGGCCACCAGGTCGCGGCCCTTGACCTCCAATCTCTTTTCCTCGCCCATAGGATAAGCCGAACCAATCGTGATCTTGATCTCCTCAGCGGTCCGCTCACCAATCATCAAGTTGTACACCCTGCGCATGTACGAGACGATGCAGGCATCCATGGCGTCTCCGCCGACCCGCACACTGCGCGCGTAAACGATACCGGCCAGCGAAATCACCGCGACCTCGCAGGTGCCACCGCCGATATCCACGATCATGTTGCCCGCCGGATCCGAAACCGGAAGCCCCACGCCGATGGCCGCCGCCATCGGCTCCTCGATCAGAAAAACCTCTCGCGCCCCTGCATGGCGCGCCGCCTCCTGCACCGCGCGCTTCTCCACTTCCGTGATGTCGCTCGGCACGGCCACGATTACCCGGGGACGCAGAATCCGCGTGGAATGTACTTTCCGGATGAAATACCGGATCATCGCCTCGGTGATGTCGAAATCCGCAATTACACCCGACTTCATCGGACGGATGGCCACGATGTTCCCCGGCGTGCGCCCCAGCATCAACTTCGCCTCCTCGCCGACGGCGAGGATATGTTTCGTCCCCTCCTGAATCGCCACGACAGAAGGCTCGCGGATGACAATGCCGCGATCTTTAACATAAACCAGCGTATTCGCGGTACCGAGGTCGATACCGATGTCGCTGGATAAAAATGAAAAATACTTTCCGAACATGACGTGTTTTCTCCGGGAAGGTCGTTAAAGCGCCTCTTTCACACCTTCGTCGTGCGTAAGGGTGAACAGTATCTACAAACTACCCCCTTCGGTCAAGCGTTTTTTGTAGGCGTCAATAGGTAAATGTCAAGTCGGCGGACTGGATCATGGGGTGCGTCTCGCGCCCGTCCCCATCGTACAGGGGATACCCCGCGTCCTGGGGCGATACCCCGAAGAGCCAGTCGGACTTCGACCCCTCGATTTTCACGCGCCCGTCCGGCCACAACGAGAGAATCGCCGACAACGGCTCCTTCCAGCCGATGTTGTTCCCGGCGCGCGCGTGCGTCTTCATGTACGCCGCAGGATATTTGTCGTGTTTCTTCGCGTAATACTGGTAGTTCGCGCTGTTGACGTCCCAGTAGAGGATGTTGTCGAGGATGCGGAGGTGGTCGATGTGCAGATGTCCGTTCATGACGAGCCTCACTGTACCGGGTTTCTTGGCGTTGGCCTCGTTGAAGATCGCGCGGACGTCCTTGCCGTTCATGACCGGTGCGCCATGCCCCCGTTCGAAGCTCTGGTGCGAGAGCACGATGCACGGATACGGCGAGCCAATCACGACGGACCGCATCCATTCCAGCTGCTCTGGCGGTATCCAGTTGATGGTCGAGCCTTTGATCCGCTTGAAATAGTTGCGGTTCCCATGGTGAATGAACTTGCCCGGTTCATTGCAAAAGTAGTTCGGGTCGGCGATCACGAAACGGAAGCCGCCCTTGTCGAAGGAGTAGTGACCGTCGGGCATACGGTAGGCGTCGCAGGTCTCCCGGTACGGGTTGCCGTCCTGGTCGTGGTTGCCGAGGACGTGGTAACCGGGGACTTTGGAACTTTCGTAGAGTTTGAGAAACGCCTTCTCCTCGCGGGTGCGGACGCCGTGCAGGAGGTCTCCGCAATGGATCATCATGTTGCAACGTTCACGTTCGGCACGTGCCATGATCTTTTCAAGGAACGACGTGTCTTCGGTGTTGGTCCACGTCCCCGGACGGTAATGCAGATCGGAGAACACGCAGACCTTGAACGGTTTGACAGGGGACGGGACTCCCATCCCCGTTCCCGCGAAAGCGGCAAGGGCTGCGGTTGACAGGAAGTTTCTACGGCTTGTTTTCATCTGTATCCCTTTCGTTTTCAAATGTGATCCCGAGATTGAGGGCGGTCTTGCGGACATAGCCGCCCGCGTGACGGTTGAGCATGACCGGACGGTTGTCCGCCCGGTCGAACACGACAAGCGAGGAGGAGCCGCCTCCGTCCATGTTGACCGCGTCCGCACAGCCTTCGCGGAGGAGGAGGCCGGCAAGATCGGCGCGCGATGCGCCGAGGCTGTAGCCCGGCTGGCGTCCGTCCACGACGAGGATGACGAGCGTCTTCCCGTCCGCCGTAAGCCCGAACGCCGTGCGGGGATGGAGTTCCCGGTATGTTTCGGGATCGGTCTCGGGCGTCGGCGCGCCGTTCTTCAGGAGGTGCCTGTTCCCGTAAAGCGCGAAGGCCATGTCGTTCGTCATGGAGGGTCTGACGAGCGAACGTATCTCCGCGCCCCCGTCCTTGCGCACGATGAAATACGTGCCCATACCGGGCTTCTTGCCGCACGAGATCTCCTCCCCGTCCGCCAGCTCCCAGCGGTACAGTGCGGCATACGTGCTCCGGCCCGCCGCCCTGCCGCCCCACGGCCGCCAGCCGGAAGTGTTCACCGCGAGTTCGACGTCCTGCCCCGCCTTGCGCCGCCGCGCCATGAAGTCCGCCGGGGTTTCTCGCCTCGTGTTGACGAGCCAGGTTTCGTTAGTGTAGTCGGGCATCGGCCTGCCCCAGAGCGGGTCGCGTTCCGTTGCCGTGAAGCCGAGTCCCGGCGTGGTCAGGTCGATCCGTGCGACATACGCCTTCATCAAGCGCGGTTTTTCCAGCGCGTAGGCACGGAGCGTCACGCCCTCGCGCAACACGACCGGACGCTCCCACATCGCAACGCGCCAGTCGCCGGGCGCCCGGTCCGGACGAGACACGCACCCTACGGCCGCAACCGTCAACGCGGCGGCGACAAGCGCCCCCCCCAGATGTTTCGTATTGGCTTTCATACGGCTCGACGGCAATCAACGGCTACCGAGTCATGCGGCTACCGGCTCTTTTTCCAGGCGTCCATGAGCGTCTGGTATTTGAGCAGCATGTTCGGGATTTCCCAGTCGGGGAAGGTCGAACGGTCGCGGAGGTAGCCGAGGTATTTCTCGGTGACCTGTCCGAAGTGCTGTTCGTGCCCGTTGTAGTACTTCGCGGGGATGTTCACGCGGAACCCGGTTTCGTGCGCTTCCGCCGTGATGCCGGGGTAGGTCGCGGAAAGCCGCGCAATCGCGGCCTGGAGGGCCTTGCCGACGGATTCGCGGGTCACGCCCGGAACCTTGCGGCGCGGTTCGACGTAGAGGACTGGTTTGTAGCCCTCCGCCTCGCTCTGCTCGATGACCAGCGAGCATTTGGTGCCCCGCATCAACGAATAATGCGTGTCGCCGCCGCCCTCCGGCGGTTCAAAGTTCCACAGCACGGAGACTTTTGCGTAGACGCCTTTCAAGCGCCAGGTGAACTCGCCGTTCGCGCGGCAGGGCAGCACGCCGTCCTTGTCGAGTTTCGCCTTCAGGTAGGCGGGCCACGCTTTGGCCGAGGTGTTCTTCTGGTACTGCGCAAAGGTGATCGGGGTCGTCCAGACGCGGGCGGAGACGACTTCCGCGTCTTCCGGGCGGAACGTGACACCGGGGAAGGTTTCCCACTGCACAAGGTCTGTAAGGTGCGTGGTCACATCGACGATCGCCTCGCCCTGCTGGTCGGTGTCGTAGTACCATTCCGGACGCTGCAGCGGCTTGCCCGCGACCAGCTTGCAGAAGTGGTGGACGCTTTCCTTGGTCACCGCCGGATCGTCCGCCGTGCCGGGTTCCTGCTTCCCGTAGAGGTCCGGGTCGCGGGCAAGCTCGCGCTGGAGGATGGTGGTGATCTCGTATCGCTCCGTCATGATGTCGTAGAGCAGCAACCCTTTCGCCTTAGCGACGGCGAACGCCTTTTTCAGCAGCTCGAAATCCTTCGGGGTGATCGCCATCGGCTTGTCGGCGAGGACGTTAAACCCGGCTTCGACGCTGCGGAGGATGTACTCCGTCTTGCGGGCGTTGTTCCCGGCGAGGACGACGACGTTGCCCTTGCGCTCGGCGATCATCTTTTCAAGGAAGTCCCTCCCGGTGTAGACCTCTTCCTTCCAGGAGGTCGGTTCGTCCTTCCGCGTGTTGAACCCGTCGATACGCGCGAGATGCGCCTTCAGGTCGAAGCCGTCCTCCGGCGCGTAGACGTGGACGACCGGCGCGATTTCGGGATACATCCGCTTCTGCACAAGCGCGGCATGGAAATGTCCGGGGTCCAGGGTGATGAGGTTCACGGCGTTCTTCCGGCAGGCGGTCTGTTCACAGGTGCAACCAGCGAGCACCGCCGCCGCCAACATGGTCAGGGGTATGCGCATAATCAAGTTTCCTTTCAAAATGACGGCAACACTCTACCAGAACATGGCCCGTTCCGCAATGGTAAAAACATACGGTGTCGGGGTGAAATCAAAACAGGACTTGTTGTAGTTGTCAAAACAGGACTCTGTCTTTCGGTGTCATTGAGGTGCCTGGCGTACCACTGGCATAGCCGGAGGGGAAGGGGCGGGCGCTCGGCCCTTCCCCTCCGGCTAGAAATTTGTGTACCATGCACGCCATCATGAGCAAACAACTACACCAGAGAATTGCACTGCCGCTGTTGAGGCACGTGCTTGAAACGTTCAACGCCGGAGCAATGACATCCGAGCAGGCGTGCAACGAACTAGGGCTTTCGCGAAGCCGCCTGTTCGCCATCAGGAAGGAGTGGCTGTCCGCCATCCGCCGCG
>JAGCVN010000021.1 GCA_017962315.1 Kiritimatiellia bacterium | reverse complement strand
TTCCGAACACGGAAGTTAAGGGCCGCGTTGCCGAGGGTACTGCAGGGTTCGCCTGCGGGAGAGTAGGGAGCCGCCGGGGTCTTCTCCTTCGGGGCCGCCGCGCCGCACCGGCGCGGCGGCCCCTTCCTTTTTTTCGCCCGCGAAAGCGTGTTTTGGGCGTGTTTCCTTTCTGTAGACAACGGTAGGGATATCCCTGCCGCCCTTTTCGGGTCGGAAGGACGCACGCTCTCCCTTTTTTCGCGTCTGCGTTCCGGATGTTTCCGTTTGTTCGCGTTCTTCGGTCGCGTAGCCCTTTTCGGACACGGCCTTCCACCCATCGTCGGCTCAATCGGTCTGGCAATTGCCGTCACGATGCAGAAGATGCAGTAAAAAGGCTCGGAGTGGCATGGAGGCTAGTTTTTCGGCCGCCTGTCTCGCTTCTGTCAGCATGCCCTGTAACCGAGTTTCGACGA
The DNA here is from genome assembly GCA_017962315.1 of Kiritimatiellia bacterium. Classification (GTDB taxonomy): domain Bacteria; phylum Verrucomicrobiota; class Kiritimatiellia; order RFP12; family UBA1067; genus RGIG8368. The sequence continues at coordinate 29,197 of JAGCVN010000021.1, read as the reverse complement.
GACCCGGTATCTCCGATGCGCTGATCGCTTCCATTAAGCGTAATCGCGCATTTCGGGAGTCCATGCCTTTTTTCAGAACTTCCTTTGTTTCCGCTAACCCCGCTCGGCACGCTTCGGCGAACTGTAACGTCGGCCTGAGCGAGAGAAGGTCTGCTGCCCGCTGCCCCTGCGAGGTAAAATCCTCCTGGTCATCCCGTATCTGGTAGGCGATGCCGAAGGCGCTCGAAAAGGCGGATAACGGTTTCCTGTCTTCAGACGACAGTCCCCCCGCGACAGCCCCGCACTGGACGGCGACTTCAAACGCGGAGGCGGTCTTCTGCCGGTAAATCCGTAACACGTCGTCCACGCTAACGAGTCGCGGTTTTTCACTGTAGGCAAGTTCGTCCCCTTGTCCACGGGCCAGCTCCCGATGCCCTTCCGCCGCGACGGTCAACATTTCCAGTCGAATTTCGGTGTCGAACGGAGCCGAGGCGAGAAGCCTGTATCCTTCGCCGAGCAGCCAGTCGCCTGCGTTGATCGCCTGGGCGATTCCGTAACGGACGTGGACGGCGGGGCGGCCGTACCGTTCCGTGTCGCCGTCCTCGATGTCGTCATGTATGAGCGATGCCTTGTGGAAACATTCGACCGCAACGGCGACAGGGACAATTCGGCCCAAGTCCGTTTCGCCGGCTAGGATGGCGTAAACCGAGGCGGTCAGGAAAGGACGCAACCGTTTCCCGTCGGCAAGCAGCCACTCCCGCCCGATGGCGTCTGCGGAACTCGTTACCCGGCCGGAGAGTTTTTCAAGGCTGTCCGGGGTGAACCAGTCGTTAACAAGATCGTGTAGCGGTACATTCATTGCAGAAGGAACGGATCGGACAGTCGCCGCAACGCGGGTTCCGGGGGGCGCAGCGCGTCTGGCCGAAGGAAACGAGATAGGAGTTCCAGGTTTTCCAGTAACGGACGGGAAGGATTTCACGCAACGCCATTTCCGTCTCAAACGGATTTTTTGTCCGGAGCAGTCCAAGCCGGTTGGAAATGCGGTGGACGTGGACATCCACGCAAATGGCAGGTTTGTCGAAACCGAGCGCGACGACGAGGTTCGCGGTTTTCCTCCCTACGCCGGGAAGTTCGCACAACGCTTCGACCGTATCGGGAAGGATGCCTCCGAACTTCGACTGGAGGACGTCAGGGAGCGCTTTCAGATGCCTTGCCTTTTCATGGTAAAACCCGACGGGGAAGATGAGATTTTCCAGCCGTTCCAACGGGATTTTCCGAAGGTCGCCGGGCGAGGAAATCTCAGCGAAGAGCCGCCGGACGGCGCCTGCCGTACAGGCGTCTTTCGTCCTTGCGCTAAGGATCGTCCCGATCAGTACGTGAAAGGGGTCGCGGGTTTGCGCCGCCACCAGTTCGATAATCGGCGCGTGCTGTTTGGCGAACTCTTTTTTCAGTAGGCGGTTTACCGCAGGGATGTCACTCGGATTCATGCGGCTCCTCACTGCCCCGTCGCGAAGGCGTAGGCGTTGCGGAACATACGCATCCAAGGGCCGGCTTCGCCTGTGAACGCATCGGCGGGACGGTAGGAGAGCTGGACGCTGCGGAAGTTCCGTTCCGGGTGCGGCATCATAATCGTTGCACGGCCGTCGTCGCTCGTGAATCCGGTGAGCCCGCCTTTCGACCCGTTCGGGTTCCAGGGGTAGCGTTCCGTCGGATTTCCCTTCCCGTCGATGTAACGGAGGGCGGCACGGCAAGTTTCACGGTCTGCTTCGTTCGCAAAGACGGCGAGCCCTTCCCCGTGCGCGGTCACGATGGGGATGCGCGATCCCGCCATTCCTCTCAACAGAATGGAAGGCGAGTCCATCACTTCCAGCGTGACATAACGCGCCTCGAACTGCTCGCAGATGTTACGCCCGAACAACGGCCAGTGGGCGGCACCGGGGATGATGTCTTTCAGCTGGGCAACCATCTGGCATCCGTTGCACACGCCCAGCGTGAAGGTGTCGGGACGGGCGAAGAAGGCGCGAAACGCCTCCATGAGTTTGTCGTTGTACAGGATGCTCCTTGCCCACCCCGATCCGGCGCCCAGTACGTCGCCGTAAGAGAAACCACCGCAGGCGACCAAGCCGGTGAAGGAGGCGAGATCCGCGCGTCCGGTCTGAAGGTCGGTCATGTGGACGTCCACCGCTTCGAACCCGGCGAGCGTGAACGCGGCCGCCATTTCGACTTGCCCGTTCACGCCTTGTTCGCGCAGAATGGCGATGCGAGGTTTTTCACCTTTTGTCTCCGGTTTCCACTCTGGGTCGTACCCGATCTGGAATGTCATGCCGGGATCGGTCTCGTCTTGCGCGATCTCAAATTCTTGCTTCGCGCAGACGGGGTTGTCGCGGAGCGCCTGCATCTGGTAGGTGAGTTCCGACCAGCGGGAACGGAGGCTGGAAAGCGGAACTTCCAGTACACACCGTTCCGATTCGGCGGTGTCGAGCATCCGGATACGCGCAACGCGCTCGTCCGTCGGGGCGCCGATGTCGCGGCAGTCCGGTTCGTCGTCGAATCCGTGCGCGGTCAACACTGCCGTCACGGCGGCGAGATTCCCTTCGGCAACCTGTAACACGACGGCGGGGGCCTCGCCGAACAGCGCGGCCAGTTCGTCCGCCGCATATTCCGCCTCGCCGGGGAGGCGAACGTCGAAACCGCGTCCGCCGGCCATCGCCATTTCGGTAAGCGTGACCATCACGCCGCCGTCGGAAACGTCGTGGTAGGCGAGCAGCAACCGCTGGTCCACGAGTTCTTGGAGTGCCTCAAACAGCGTGCGCAGACGTTTCGGATCGACATCCGCCGAGACATCGCCCACCTGGTTCCTTGTCTGCGCCCAGGCGCTGGCACCGAGCGAGGCGACGGCGGGCGTACGCGGGTCGAGCGTTAGCAGCAGCAGGCGGCTTGCGCCGGGTTTCAGATCGGGCGTGACCGTCTTGCGTACATCGCGCACCGGCGAAAACGCGCTGATCACGAGGCTAAGCGGGGCGACTTGTTTGCGGTCGATTCCGGCACTGTCCTTCCAGACCGTGCGCATCGAACAGGAATCCTTCCCGACGGGAATCGAAACACCGGCCTCGGGACAGAAGGAAAGGCCGAGGGCCTGAACGGTCTCGTAGAGCCTCGCGTCTTCACCGGCTTCACCCGCGGCGGCCATCCAGTTCGCGGACAACTTGATGTTGCCGATCGCGCCGATATCCGCAGAGGCGAGGTTTAGGATCGCCTCGGTGACCGCAATGCGCGCGGATACGGGACCGTCGATCAACGCGACGACCGGACGCTCGCCGGTGGACATCGCTTCGCCCGTGTAGTGGACGTAGTCGGTGATGGTCACGGCGTTGTCGGCCACGGGAAGCTGGTAACGCCCGACCATCTGGTCACGGTGTACCATGCCGGTGACGCTTCGGTCGGTGATGGAAATCAAGAAGGTCTTGTTGGCGACGGAGGGAAGTCGAAGTACGTTGTCAACCTCGGCTTTCAGATCGACTTTTTCGGGGAGGACGAGCGGCGCGGGACGCGTGGGATTCGACGCGACGTCACGCAGCATCCGGGGGGGCTTGCCGAGCAGGACGTGGATGTCCATGTCGATCGGTTTGTCGCCGAAGTGGCGGTCGGTGAGCACGAGGCGCCCGTCGTCGCGCGCCTTTCCGATAAACGCCACGGGGCAGCGTTCGCGTTCGCAGAGGGCGCGGAACAACGCTTCGCACTCCGGCTGGATGGCGAGGACGTAGCGTTCCTGCGCTTCACAACACCAGATCTCCATCGGATTCATCGAAGGTTCTTCGTTGTGGACTTCGCGGAGTTCAAACGAAGCGCCGGTCTTTTCGACCAGTTCGGGGCAGCCGTTGGAAAGCCCGCCCGCGCCGATGTCGTGGATGCTGAGGATGGGGTTGCTGTCTCCCATTGCGACACAGGCATCGATGACTTCCTGGCAGCGGCGTTCCATTTCGGCGTTGCCTCGCTGGACGGAGTTGAAATCAAGCTCTTCGTCGTTCGTCCCGATGACGAGGGAACTGGCGGAACCGCCGCCCAACCCGATGCGTAACGCGGGGCCTCCGATCTGCACGATCAACGCGCCGGGCGGCACTTCTTTTTTGTGGACGAGTCCGTGGCGGATGTTGCCCATGCCGCCTGCAAGCATGATGGGTTTGTGGTACCCGCGTTCGCGCCCATTCACCGTTTCCTGGTAGGTGCGGAAGAAACCGTTCAGCTGGGGACGCCCGAATTCGTTTCCAAACGACGCACCTCCGATCGGGCCTTCGGTCATGATGGCCAGAGGGGAGGCGAGCCGGCGCGGGAATTCGGCGAAAGTTTTTTCCCACGGCATGGCGAACCCCGGGATGTTCAGGTTGGAGACCATGAACCCGCAGATGCCTGCCTTCGTCTTCGAACCGGTCCCCGTGGCGGACTCGTCGCGGATCTCGCCGCCGACACCGGTTGCCGCGCCGGGGAAGGGCGAGATGGCGGTCGGGTGGTTGTGCGTTTCGACCTTCATCAGCATGTCGATGCGATCCGGTTCAAACTGATACGCATGGGTGTTCCCGTCCACGAAGAACCGCTCGGCATCGAACCCTTCGACCACGCCGGAGTTGTCTTTGTAGGCGACTAGCGTGCCTTCGGGGTGGAGCTTGTGGGTGTTTTTGATCATGCCGAAGAGGGAGTTTTCGCGGGGAACGCCGTCGATCACCCATTCGGCGTTGAAGATTTTGTGGCGGCAATGTTCGGAGTTGACCTGGCCGAACATCACCAGTTCCGTGTCCGTCGGATTGCGCCCCGCCGCCGTGTAGCTGCGGAAGAGGTAGTCGATCTCCTCCGGGCTGAGGGCGAGCCCCATGGAGACGTTCGCCTCGCGGAGGGCGTCGATACCGCGCCCCAGCACGTCGAACACGCGGCCAGGCTGCGGCGGGCGCTGGTCGAAGAAGTCGGCAAGTTCCGTGTAGACACCTTCGGTCATTCGGTCGTGCAGGGCCGCGAACGCGGGCATGAGTTCTTCAACCGTCAGTTCACGGCGTACGCCGTTTTCGAGCGCTTTGATGCGGAAATGGATACCGCGTTCGACGCGCAGGATGTGCGAAAGGCCGCAGTTGCGGAAAATGTCGGTCGCCTTGGACGACCAGGGGGAAATCGTCCCTTTGCGCGGCGTCACGAAAAAACCGCCCTTGCCCACAGGGGCGAAGGATGCGCCCAGAAGCGCCGCCGCCTTCTCCAGTTCACCTTGGCAGGGCGTTTCGTCTGGGTTGACGTGCAGAAGGTAGAGATAGACCGCCGCAACGGTGAAACCGTTAAATGCGGGCAGTTTTTCGGCGAGACGCGCCGACAACGCATCCAAACGGAACTTGGAAAACGCCGGAACCCCGGCAAGGAAAAGAACGGATTTCGTGTCCATCGTGCAAACCCTATCCATCAGGTTGAAAAACCGGTCTAGTTTACCACGCGACTGGCTTTTCGCCAAGCTGATAAACGAAGAATCGAAGACGCCGCTCCTGTTTGCAAATGACAAATGGCGAAATCGGAATGGCGATTCAGTTCGTCTGGGCTAATTCGATCTCAATGGCCCGGGCGGTGAGAAGTTCTTCCGTGGTCAGCCAGTGGCGGTCGATTCTTCGACCGTCGACGCATGCGTGTTTCACGATTTCGTTACGCGGATCTTCCGCGCCTTTCGCGACGATCCGGAGTTCGTGCCCCCGCAGTTTCAACCGCGTTTCGGGGAAGAGCGGCGCGGTGAGCGTCCATCTGCCGCTTCCGGGACACATCGGGTTGAATCCGAGTGCAGCAAGCACATACCACGCGCTCATCTGCCCCACGTCGTCGTTTCCGCAGAGTCCCTTCACCCCGTCGCCATAGGCCTGGTCGAGAATCCGCCGCGTCCAGCGTTGCGTCAAGTCCGGTCTCCCCGCCTCCGCAAAAAGAAATACGATGTGGTGCGAGGGTTCGTTGGGATGGTTGTAGAAGTCCCCCCAGAGAAAATTCCCCGGTGCTTTCCGGAAGAAGGTTTCGAGCCGGGCGACAAAACGTTCGCGCCCGCCCATGAGCGCGATCAGCCCCTGCGGGTCGTGCGGTACGAACCATCCCTGCTGGAGCGGGTTTGATTCCACGGTGCCTTGTCCATGGACGGTCTCCCCTCTCCACGGTTTAAGCCAGCCCCCTCCCTTTTTTGCCCGCGAACGCATGCTGTCTATCGTCGCGTCCCAACAGTTCGTGTACCATCCCGCCCGCGCGAAAAACGTCGCTGCAATATCCATGCGTCCCGCCCGCTCGGCGATCTTGCCGGTGCACCAGTCGTCGAAGCAGTATTCCAGCGTACAGGAGAGGGACCCCGGCGTGTAGCCGCAGGAAGCGTTCCCCCGCTTCTTTGACGTGGCGACCGCCAAGTCCAACATCCGTGCGTAATCGACGCCGGAGACGCCGGCTTCCTGCGCGGTGGCGATGACGGGGATTAGCGGATTTCCGATCATGCAGCCGGATTTGCAGCCGAAGAGATCCCATACCGGGAGGGTGTCCCGCTTGCCGCATTCCATCACGCCGGCCATCGCGTTGATCGTCTCCGCCACCACGTCCGGATAGAGCAGGGTGAGCAGCGGCATTTCACTGCGGAAAACGTCCCAGCCGGAGAACACGGTGCGCGACTGCCCCGGAAGGTCGATTTTCCGGGGATCAATGAACGCATGGTAGAGGGCGGTCGCGAAAATACGCCGTTGTCTGGGCGTCCCGCCTTTCACCTTCACGCGCTCGAACGCTTCGCGCCAGGGGGATTCGTCGCCGTTCGTCTCGCGCCAGTGCGACGCCAGTTGTTTCGCACGGGCGGCGGATTCATAAGAAATCCATACGTCCAGTGTCACACGCTCGCCTTCTGTTGTCGGGAACTCCGTCCAGAACACGGTGTTGGACGGCGCCCATTCGATACCGTGCGACGTGATGGGCTTTGAAAAACGGGCGTAGTAGTAGAGCGTGTAATCGACAAGACCCTTGCCGCGCCCCCAGCCGCCGTCGCGGTGGTCGCAGCGGATCTCCCCGGAAATCGAACGGTCGTCCTCCAACGCAAGCGACTGGCGCGAATGCTTTTTCCAACGGTTTGTTTCCCCGATCCGGCGGGCGAGGTCGATCTGGATGCGCGAGACGGGGTTTGCGGGATAGGTGAAGACGTAACGTCCGTGTTGGTCGGTGAACGCGCGCAGTTCTACGCCGATTCCATAGCGGTCGAGGAATACGGAATAGAATCCGGCGCGCGCGGTTTCGTTCGTATGCGAAAACGGCGAAGCGGCCTTTTCCCGTTCAAGGATACGCGGGCCGTTTGCCGGCATGACCTGGAAGTTGCCCAGGTCGCCGTACCAGCCGATCCCGCTCATATGCGTCATCGAGAAACCCTCGATGGTGGCGTGGTGATAGGAATAGCCGGGGCCGTTGTCGCCCCCGGTAATGGTGTCGGGCGAAAGCTGCACCATACCGAACGGCGTACAGGCTCCGGGAAAGGTTTTCCCGAGCCCGTGACCGCCGTAACCGGAAAGCGTGATCGCGCCGATCATCGGGTCGATCTCATCGACAAGCCCCGCCGTTTCACCGGACCAGGCCGCCGCCGCGAACGATACCGACAAACCGAAACCGCACCGTACGAATCCCCGGATCGGGTATGAACAAAACCAACGCCAGGCACGGGACGCAACTGTTTTCATTTTTACTTTTTCATTTCGCAGAGTCGTGCGGCGATCAGCGTGTTCAACTGATTGATCCACTGGGGAACCTTGCGATGAATCCGCGTGCCGTTCTGCTTGAGGTTCATCGACGAGGGCACGTCCGGGATCAGGGCGCCGTTCTCGATGCGGTAACAAACGTGCAGGATGTGCGCACGGACGGTCAGCACGACTTGAATCCACTTGTTCGCGGGGTCGCGGTTTTCCAGCCGCCACTGGCTCACCCAGTAGATGTTCCGGTCGCCCGCCCCTGTACCTTTGATCGTCTGCTCCACGGCGTTCAGGACTTGGACGTCGGAGAGCCCGGCAGGGATGGAGATTGGTCCCGTGCCGGGAATTCGGTTCAGACGGGTACCGTCCGCCGCGATGGGACGCGTGTCAATGCCGCCGCCGTCACCTTCCAACGTGGCGCATCCCACCGCTAATACACAGATTGTACACAGGGAAACAAACACTTTCGTCATTTTTATCTCTCTTACTGAACAAATGGATGCAAACATCCTGAACTAGACCTTCTCGACCGCGAGTTTCGCCTCGTGGCCGTTCAATACGACCGGTTCGACGCCTGCGACCGGCTCGAAGCGGATTGCATCGGCAAGGGTCTCCCCCTTGCAGTAGTCGGAATACGCCTCGATGGCGGCACGGAGTTCCGCGTCGCCGTCTACCGTCACGCGGATCTGCTGCACGACATCGTAATCCGCCTCCTTGCGGAGGTTCTGGATGCGGCTCACGAATTCACGCGCAAGACCCTCCTGGACGAGCGCGGGCGTGAGCGCCGTCTCCAGCGCGATCACGACGTCGCCTTCCGAGGCGACCACCAGGCCCGCTTTTGGCGTCCGGCGTATCGAGACATCGTCCGCGCCGATCGTGACTTCGCTGCCGTCCGCCAGCGCCAATGCCGCCGTCCCTCCGTTCAACAGCGGGACGATGCCTGCCGTATCCAGCTTCGCGATCGCGGCGGCTACGAGTTTCATCTTCGCGCCGAACCGGGGGCCGAGCTTGCGGAAGTCCGCCTTGACGGCGATTTCCGCCATAGCCGTTTCATCGCGCCCGTAGGTCGCGGACTTGATGTTGAGTTCGTCCAGCAGCAGCTCTTCGTATGCGCCGCCCAGCTCGTCCGCGAGGTCGAGTTTCGCGGAGACGAGGTGGATGGTGGAAAGCGGCTGGCGGACTTTCAAATCGTTCTCCGTGCGCAGCTGGCGGCCGAGTCCGACAACCTGCTGCACCAGCGCCATGCGGCGTTCCAGAACCTCATCCCGCGCCGTCGCGTTTGCCGTCGGGAAGTCGCAGAGATGCACGGATTCCGGATCGGACGCACCGCGCAGGTTCCGGTAGATGGACTCGCTGATGAACGGCGTGAACGGCGCGGCGACTTTGCTGAGCTGTACCAGCACGTAGCGGAGCGTCTGATAGGCGGCCGTTTTGTCGCCGTCGTTCTGCGACTTCCAGAAACGGCGGCGCGAACGGCGGATGTACCAGTTTGTCAACGCCTCGATGAACGCAACGAACGGACGGACCGCGCGCTGGAGGTCGTAATTGTCCATCGCCTCGGTGACGTCGTGTACCAGCGTTTCTAGCGAACTGACGATCCAGCGGTCGAGGATGTTGCCGCCCGAAGGCCGCGTCACCTCTTCTTCGTAGAAGCCGTCGACATTCGCGTAGGTGACGAAGAAACTGTAGGCGTTCCACCAGGGGATGAGGAGGTCGCGCAACACCTGCTTCACGCCCGCCTCGGAGAACCGCAGGTCTTCGGCGCGTACCACCGGCGAGTAGATCATGTAGAGGCGTAGCGCATCCGCGCCGTATCCTTCGATCACCTTAGTTGGATCCGGGTAGTTGTGCAGGTGCTTCGACATCTTCTTGCCGTCTTCCGCAAGGACAAGGCCGTTGACGACGACGTTCTTGTAGGCGGAGACGCCGAACAAGGCGGTGGAGAGGCGCATCAGCGAGAAGAACCATCCCCGTGTCTGATCCAATCCCTCGGCAATGAAATCCGCCCACCGCGGCGGCGGAATTTTCCCGTCCGCGCCGGGCTTCTGTCCGAAAGGATAGTGATCTTGCGCGTAGGGCATGGAACCGGATTCAAACCAGCAGTCCAGCACTTCCGGCGTGCGCCGGTAGGTTTTGCCGCCTTTCTGGATGAGGATCTTGTCCACGAAATGCTTGTGCAGATCATCGACCTTTTCGCCGGAAAGCGCTTCCAGTTCGGCGACAGAACCGATGCAGATCATGTCGGACGGATCAGCCTCGTTCACCCACACGGGGATACAGGAACCCCAGAACCGGTTGCGCGAGATGTTCCAGTCGCACGAATCCTTCAGCCAGTTCGCGAAACGGCGCGTGCCGACGTAGTCGGGCATCCAGTGGACGGTTTCGTTGTTGGCGACCATCGCGTCGCGCATATCCTCCACCTTCACGTACCAGGCGTTGATGGCGCGGTAGATGAGCGGCGCTTCCGTGCGTTCGCAGAACGGGTAGCTGTGGACGATGGTGGACTGGTGGACAAGCTTGCCCTCCTCTTTCAGGCGGCGGATGATGTCCTTGTCGCAATCCTTGCAGAAGCGCCCCTGGTACTCCGGAACTTTTTCCGTAAAGGCGCAGGAAACGTCCAGCGGGTCTGCGATGACCTCGATACCGGCGGCTTTGCAGACGCGGAAATCGTCTTCTCCATACGCGGGCGCGATGTGTACCAGCCCCGTGCCGTCGCCCGTGGTCACATAACCGTCGTTCAGAACGCGGAAACATCCGTCTTCTGCGAAATCGGCATAATACGGGAAAATCGGTTCGTACCTCCAACCGAGCAGATCCGTTCCCTTCAACTTCGCTAGCAACTCATACTGGTCTTCTTTTTTGTAGACGGCGGAAAGCCGTGCCTCGGCAAGGACGTAACAGACGCCCTCGCCCTTGTCGCGCACGGCCACGTAGTCGATGTCCGGCCCCGCGCAGATCGCCAGATTTTCGGGGAGCGTCCACGGCGTCGTCGTCCAGATCAGGAGGTAGACGGCCGCCGCTTGCCCGCGAAGGCGGTCGATTGACATCGATTCGGGAATGACCTTCGCGCGCACCGTCACGGTCGGGTCTTGCACATCCTTGTAGTTGCTGCTCGCTTCCGAATTCGCCAGCGGCGTGCTGAGTTTCGGGGAATACGGTACGACACGGTAGGATTTGTAGACGCGCCCCTGTTCCCAGAGCTGCTTGAAGACCCACCAGATCGACTCCATGAAGTCCCGGTCCATCGTCTTGTAACCGTGGTCGAAATCGACCCAGCGACCCATGCGCGTGACGGTCTTCTTCCATTCGTTGACATAGGTCGAGACCATCGAACGGCATTTCTCGTTGAACACGTCCACGCCGAGCGCCTTGATCGCGGGGGCGCCACTCACGCCGAGTGCGTCCTGTGCCAACGCCTCGATCGGCAGCCCGTGGCAGTCCCACCCGAAACGGCGTTCGACGTGGAATCCGCGCATCGTCTGGTAACGCGGCACGATGTCTTTGATCGTTCCCGCCAGCAGATGGCCGTAGTGCGGCAACCCCGTCGCGAAGGGCGGCCCGTCATAGAACACGTATTCGTTTTTTCCCGCCGTCTTCGCCAGACTCTTTTCAAAGGTCTGGTCTGCGTCCCAGAACGCGAGGATTTCGCGTTCCATCGCGGGGAAATCGGTCTTGTTGGATACAGGTTTGAACATTACTTGATCTCCTTGCTAGGTAAAAAAAGATAGACGAGCACGCCGGGGCGGATGCCGTAGAACGATGCTTCCTTCCCTTGCCCGAAGCGTTCGGAAACAATCTCGCCCTGGTCTTTCGCCGAAATGATGAGTTCCGGGGCGAATGCCGCCGGAATGTCCGCCGCGTCCGTCCAATACCCTGTTTCGGGGAATTGCCGGAGATACCAGGGCAGAGGCCAGGTGTCGGAAGGCGGCGCGACGACCGCGATCCGAGTCGCGGCGGGATTCCCGTGAAGTTCCGCCGCCCGTTCGCGCACGGCGGCGACAAGGTTCAGGCAGTCGCTCCCCGTATGCGCGTAAACGTAGGGATTGCGCGGATCCGCCGGATAACGGAAACAGGCCGTGTACGCTTGGCGTCCATGCCAGAAGAGAAGAAGCAGAAATCCTTGAAACAGGAACTTGGCAGCGTGTCCCCCGCACAGTTGAAACAGCGTCGCGACGCCGAAACCGGCGAGCAGGATCCACCCGTGCAGGAATGAAAGCGCACACCAAGGCGTCTTGTACGGGATCACTGAATAGACCGCCGTCAACGCCAGCGTGTACACCGCAAGGAAAGTCATCGTACGGTCTGGCGTTTTCCGCGAAAATGCACGGAACAGGGCCGGCAGCGCGAGGAGGACGAGCAACGCCTCGCTAAAGAGCGGCCCGCGCCCGTACTTGAACCCGAAAACCGTCTGGAAATAGAACCACCACGGGTGCTGGTGTACGGATGCGGCGGTCGCCCGGTGGAAGTAGGTCCCGATCGTCGAGAAGAGCGCGTCGCGCACTCCTTGCACGTAGGTGAAAAAGGAGGAATAGAACAACACGAAGACAAATGCCGCCGCAACCGCCGCCGCGACCAGCGAGGGTAGGAGGCCACGAACCCGTCCACGGGGTTCCGCTTTCGGAACGGCGAGCCACGCGGCGAACACCGCGAGACCTCCCGCCGCGAAGGAGAGGACGAACGTTTCTTTTGTCGCCATCGCGAGTCCGGCGAAAAGTCCGAAGCTGACGGCGGTGGCGCCGCGCCGCCGGCGACCTTCACAGCGCAGCCACGCCAGCGCACTGACGACCATCCCCGTCAGGAAACAGACCAGCAGGGACTCCTGAATGAAAAACCGGTTGTAGTAACAGAAGGCGGGCGAGACGGCGAACAACAGCATCGCGAAGAAAGACGCACCTCCGGTTTCCGGAAGGAACAACGGGATCAGCGCCATCAACAGGAGCGTGATACCCGCGAAAACGACCGGCACGGCGCGGTATGCCGACTCCGTCGTTTCGGAGAAACGTTCCGTCTGCAGGCGGCAGAACGGAAGCGCGGCGTAGTAGAGTACGGGACCGTGGTGGTCATGCGGATCGTAACGGTAGACGCCCCGTTCCATCAATTCGCCCGTCCGCACCGCCTGGTTTGCTTCGTCCCCGTGCATCGGGCGCGATGACAGGTGCGGGATACGGAAGGCAAGCGCGACAGCCAGCGCGATGGCTAACGGCACAAGAAGACGGGGAAGGGAGTCTCGTTGCGCTACATTCACATCTCCCCCTTTGTGCGTTTCTGGGCGAAACGCGCGAACCGGGCGTCGCTGCGGATCCAGTCGTCCGCCGTCGTCCCGCCGGCGCGCCGGGCGCCCGCGAGCGCGGAGGAGGCTTCATTGAACGCGCCGCGTTCGACGGCATCCAGCGCGTAATCGAGCCAGAGCGGCCATTCATCCGGTTCGGATGTCGTGAACTTGTCCAGGATTTCCAGCGCCTTCGCGGGGAAACCCGCGCGTGAATACGCCTTCGAGGCTTTGCGGGTCTGCGCAGAGGTGAGGTGTTGTCCGTCGGTAATCTCTTTCCACGCCTTGTCGAAAATCTTACAGGCGGCTTTGGACTGCCCCATGTCGTAGAGGGCGGCGCCCAGTTCCGCGATTTTTTTGAACGGCACATTGTCTGCCGTCAGCACGTCGCAATAGTATTCAAAGGCGAGGCGGACGTTCCCATCCGGCTCCAGCGTCAGTTTGTTAAGCATCTTCCGGATGCGTGTGTCATACGGGTCGAAATGCGTGAACTCGTCGAGGATACGGATGGATTCCTTGCATCGCATCTGGCGGAGCAGGAAGTCGCGGACATAACGGATGGTCGCCTCGCGGCAGGCGGGGTAGATGAGGTTTGCCTGGCGGAAGGCGATTTCCGCCGCCCCTTTGCGGTCGAGCATCGAATACAGCCCGGCAATGCCCGCCCTCGTTTTGGAGAATTCGCGTTGCGCGGGGATGTCCCTGCGGAACGCGGGGTTGCGCAACAGGCGGCGCGACGTCCAGTCCCAGAAATCCAGGTCACGCTCTTCGTCACCCTGGGTGAGCCAGACCTTCTCGTTGTTCAAACGGAAGAAGATGCCATTTGGAATGAGATAAGGTTTCATCCAGGGGAAGCTCAGGCTTTCTTCGAAATAGAAGGCGTGTTCGGCTTTGTTCCGTTCGAAGATCAAACGGCAGAAACGGCTGTTGAGTTCATTGAACGGGATGATGTGCTTCCGGTTTTCGGGGTCTTCGGCCCGCCATGCGTCGGCTTCTGCAGTCTTATCCTCCAGTCTCGGTAGCCAGAGGCGTTCACCGACCTGGTCGCGGACGGTGTCGAGGTAGATATCGATATTGGAGATCGACCGGTGCGAAATCACGGCGAGGTCGGGGCGGACTTTTGCGGAGAACGCGAGGTACTGGAGCAGGAAGATGCCGGGGTCGCTTCCGGGGTATGCGACCGCGTCACGCTCCATCGCGAGCGGGTAGCAGGGGTTCGGAAGCGGTTCCTCGTCGGCGGAGAGCGAGTCGCGGATGCCTGCCGCGCCGTCCACCGCGGCCCGTCCGAAGAACCAGCCGAAGTCATGCCCGTTTTGTTCCGCTCCGCCCAGCAGGAACACGATTTGCCGCTTGAAGTAGTTCTGGACAAACGGGATCGCCGGTGTGAGGAGTGTGCAGAACGCGAGCGCGGCGAGAAACGCCTTTGCCGCTTTTGCAGGGATATGGGCGGCCACGCGGCGCGCCAGCAGCAGCACCAAGATGAGACCGTATCCGATCCAGATTGCGTAGATCCCGTGCGCGCTGATGAATTTGACTTTCTGGACGAACACGTCCTTCATGTCGCCCTTCACGTTTGCCAGCATCAACAGGAGGATGAAGAGCACGACGAACCCGGTCAGCAGGGAGAGTAGCCAATGCGCGGAACGCATCGTTTCGTCGTCCCGTCCCTTCAGCCGGTAGCAGAGCAGCCAGCCCGCTCCGAACACAAGCACCGCGAGGGGGAGAAGGAAGGGGAAGAGGGTTTCGGAGAAGCAGGCCGCCAGAGCCGCCGCCCCGCCCGTGACGAGCAGCGCCGCCGCTGCTTTCTTGGCGCGTCCTTCCGCGCCGTACAGGCGAGGCAGGCACCAGAGGGAGAACGGCAGAAGCCCCGCCGCCGCGAGCGGCGCGGAGAACTGCATGCGGAGCCCGCGGAAATAAAGTGCGAACTGTTCGAGGAACTGCATGGAGGCGATGCTCATCGGTTCCAGCTTCGAGTACTGGCTGCGCGTGATGGTACGCACGAAGCCGAACCATAGGCGGGGGTTGTTGGAATTCAACGGGGGCCTGAACGAGGAGGCGATCGGCATATAGAGGTAGAA
This sequence comes from Kiritimatiellia bacterium, assembly GCA_017962315.1. GTDB lineage: Bacteria > Verrucomicrobiota > Kiritimatiellia > RFP12 > UBA1067 > RGIG8368. The sequence goes on along the minus strand of JAGCVN010000021.1, from coordinate 14,162 downwards.
GGAGACGCCGAGTTCCGCGAAGAAGGCCGTCAACGCGACCGTCTTGCCGCGCGGTAGCGTCAACCAGGCGAGGGCGATCAAGACGAAGTTCCAGACGACCCCCCACCAGAACCAAAGGGTCACGGGACTGGTCAAACCGTGCAGATACCCTTTACAGAGCAGCACAAAAACCGTTGTCTGCACCGAGGCGACGGGGACAAAGAAAACCATTCCGCGCCGGAGTTTGAACGAGAGGAGAAGCAGTGCGAGGATCCCCGCCGTGAAGACAACCTCCGGCACGAACCAGTTGACAAACGTCCCTTTTTTGAACGGAATGTCGGGAAGCGCCAGTATCCAGCCTACCAGCACCACGGCCCCGATCCACGGAAGAAGGCGGAGAATCCAGTTTTTCCAGGCGGTGGCGAGTACCGAACAGGCGAGGATGGCGCACAGCAACGCGGCGAGTCCGGCGTAGGACGCGCGCACGGCCCGCGTGGCGGGAAGAAGGAAGACGCAACCGCCGAGGAGAATCGCGGCGCTTGCGCAGATCCCCAATGCACGGGTACGTTTTTCGGTGGCGGGGGAGGGGGGAACTGCCGTTTCTTCCTCGTTGCGAACCAGCCTAATCAAAAGGACGAGACCTGCCAGCACGAGGACGCTGCCGACGACCAGCGCGGCGATGACGGAGGGGGACATCGTGATGGCCTTCGCCTTGCGCACGTGCGGCAGTGCCGGGGCGATGGCGAGGGCATAGGAGGTGAGACCCATCGGGATCGTGAGCAGGAGGAAGTCGCGGAAGAGCGTGATATTCCGGATCAGGATGACGACCGCAAACGGGACGGCGGCCAGTAGCAGAACCTGGTAATTGGCCAGGCCGAGCCCCAGCAGGAAGGTCGCTAGCCAAAGCGTCTTGTCCAGAGGCCGGTTGATCCAGCGGTAGGTCAGAAGCATGATCCACATCAGGAGGAACGCATGGAGCGTGTAGACTTCGACGATGACCGCCTGCGACCACATGACCGGCGAGAAGGCGAAGCACAACCCGGCGGCCACGCCGCCGACAAACGAAAAACGATCGCGGCAGACGGGGTCGGACGTTCCGCCTTCCTCCGTCCGGGGGCGGAAAAGGTCGGCCGCCGAACGCGAGACGAGCATCGCCGTCAGACCGGAGGCGAGCGCGGCGAAGAAGGCGGACATGAGCGCGAGCGAACGGGCGGGGGCGGGGAAACCGAGGTAGGTGACCCAGGTGAAGAAACGGGAGAACAGGTACCCGCAGACCGTCCACAACGGATACCCCGGCGGATGCGGGATGCCCAGCCGGTCTGCCGCGACGGCAAGTTCACCGCAGTCTTCCATCGTGACCGACGGTCCGAGCGTCAGGCAATAGACGAGGAAGGAAAGCGAGGCGGCGACGGCAAAAGCCGCCCAATCGAGTTTGCGGAAGAACGAACCTTCCGGACACTGCCCAACGTTGTCGTTTTTCATAGTTACTGAACCCGCGGGCCGAGCGGAAGCTGGAGGCTTCCGCCGGCTTGTCTCTGTTTCTGAAGTTTACGAAGAACCGGCAACGCGATCCGGACCAGTTCGGGATTCTGCTTGATAGCATCCAGGGCGGCGGTCGTGCCGAACTGGATCGCGTTCTGGATCGCGTATTCCGTCTCCTGCGACTGTCCGTTCGCGGCGTAGATGACCGCCATGTTCAGCCAGGCTCGCCAATCCGTTCCGCGCTTTCCGATGTAACGGGTGAGCGCGGGGACGACTTTGTCGAAATGGCCGCTGTCTCCGTAGACCTGCGTGATTTTCCAGAGGGAGTCTGCGTCGAGCGCGTCGAGCGCAAGCTTCCCGTCCGCGTAATCGAGAATCTCGGCGGCTTCCTTCCCCTTGCCCATATCGAATACGGTGAAGGCGAATTCCATCACCTTGGTGGGCGGCATGCCGGGAAGGGCGGCCATCTTCTTCATCAGCCGGGCGGCTTCGTTGTCGTTGCCGAGGCTGCGGTAGGCGAGCGCGAGCGAATACATCTCCGCGAAGGTGAGCTGTTGGTTGCGGGCCGCCTTCGCACGGAGGCGGGAGACCACCTCCTGGCTTTGCTGGACCTTCCGCGTGAATTCAAGAAGACCGGGACCGCGCTCGTTGTTCGGGTCGCGCTTGCAGAAGTCCGCGAGGATGTCTTCCGATTCCGCGTACCGGCCTTGCTTGAGCAACACCTCCGTGATCAGGCGGAAGTTCGCCTCGGGACTGACGGGGTAGAGGATGCGCGCCTCCTGGAAGGCAATCTCCGCTTCGAGGGTCAACCCGCGTACCGCGTATAGACCGGCGATCGCGCTGCGCAGTTTCGAGAAGGATTTCTGCGCCGGCACGTCGCGCCGGAACATCGGGTTCTTCACGAGCCTCCGGGAATACCAGTCCCAGAAGTCCATGTCATAGAGCCGTTGCGCCACGGCAATCGGCGTTCTCTCCGCGTTGATCTGCATGATCAGGCCGTTGGGCGTGAGGTACGGGTACATCCAGTTGATGACGTAACTCTCCTCGATGTAGAACTCATGCAGGTTCTTGTTCTTTTTGAAGATCATGTCGCAGAGGATGCCGTTGATCTCCATCACGCCGAGCGCACCGCTCACTTGGACACGCCCGCCCTCGATGGTCAGCGCGGCGTTCTTCGGGCGCTTGCCCGACTGCACCTCGTCGACGTAGATCTGGAAGGCGCTCCCGCTGTCCTCCGGCGTCGGGATCCAGATGTCGTTTCCGTAAAGGTCGCGCATGACGGACATATAGGTGTTGTCGGCGAGCGCGTTCTGCGTGATCAGGAAGACGTCTGGGCGCACGTTGGCGGAGTAGATCATGTAGGTCGGGACGAAACGCCCCGGATCGGTTCCACCGAAGAAAATGGCCCCCGTCCCCATCTCTTTCGGGTAGAGGGGGTTCGGCAGCGGCTCTTCGTCCGCGTCGAGTTCCTCGGTGATCGCCTTCGCGCCGCGCAGCTGGTAGTTTCCGAACTGCCAGCCGAAATCATGATCGTTCTGCTCGGCGCCGCCCAGCGCGAACGCGACCCAGCTGTTGAAGTAGTTTTCGTAAATCGGGATGCCCGCGGCCAGCAACGCGCAGCAGACGAGTCCGGCGCGGGCGGTTATCTTCGCCTGTTTCGAAAGGCCGAAGCTGTCCGCCAGCCAGCCGAACAGACGGTTCGCAATGAAAAGCCCGAAGACGAGGCCGTACCCGATCCAGATCGCGAAGAGGCCGTGCGAACTGATGAACTTCACCTTCTGGATGAAGGAATCCTGCAGGTCGCCTTTCACATTCGCCAGCACGACCAGCACGACAGACATCACGAAAAAGCCCGCCGCTGTCGCGATCAGCCACTGCTGCATGACGTTGTCCGCGTCATACCGGAACTCGAACTTCCTCTCCGCGAGACGGTTCAGGAAATACCAGCCGTAGCAGACGCCCGCGACCAGCAACATGGCCAGCAGCAGGGCGCCGAACTTCAACAGGATGCCCGGCTCGTACACGCCGCCGCCGAGTCTGGCGGCCTCCTGCGCGCGGAGGGTCAGGAAGTGCAGGATCACTTTCGCCGAAAAGATGCACGCCCCCGCCGCAAGCCCGGCGAGCGAGACGCCCACCGTCAACCCTTCGGAGAGGTTGCGGCCTTCCCACGTCCGCCTCGCGAACGCGCCGAGCTGCTGCCCGACGATCGTCACCCCGCCGATGAAAAGGATCAGGAAGATGTCGCCGATCAGGAACTTATCGAGACGCAGGAACGGTTCGCCGCCGACGAATTCGGAAACGAGTACCAGGACACTGATGAACAGGTAAAGCGTCGAGGCAACGTAGACACCCTTGAACCGATGTGCCGTCGCGAGACTGGCCAGTCCGAACACCAGCGTCGCAAAGTGTAGCAGGAACAGGAGGGACACGCACCACCACTGCGGGAAGTGCTGGGCGGTCACGGCGGTCGCAACCAGCAGAATGACGCTCGCCGCGAGCGAAGCGAACCCGATGGACGGACGCTTCGTGCCGGCTTCGCCGTTCTCCGTCTCCTTCCACCGGAAGCTCCACAGCGTGAACGGCAGGAAGCCGAGCGTTGCCGCGATCAACGTGTACTGCACGCGCAAGTCGGTGAAGTAGAATCCGAGCTGTTTCAGCATGCGCCCGCCGAAGATGTCCGACGGTGAAATCTTCTCGTACTGTCCGCGTGTGATCGCGTGCTTGAATCCCTCCCACGTGCGCGGGTATCCCCAGTTCATCGGCGGGTTGCGCAGGTCGGAGACGATCGGCATGTAGACGTAGAACGACGCGCCGAGTTCCGCGAACAACGTGGTCAACGCCACGTTCCGCCCGTGCGGCAGGAACATCCACGCCAACAGGATGAGGACGAAGTTCCAGAGAACCGGCCACCAGAACCACCAGGTGCTGGGATGCGTCAGACCGTTCATCGCCCCCTTCTGGAGCAGGACGAAAAGCGCCGTCTGCACGGCCGCGACCGGAACCGCGAAGAACAGCCCGCGCGGGACGGTGTACGAAAGGAGGAAGAGCACGGCGAGGCCGCCGAGCAGCACAAACGCCGGGAATCCCCAGCTGAATCCTTCGCCCTGATAACCGGCGGGCATCATCGCCCTGGTGATCGGGCTTAGCACGACGAGTAGCACCAGCGCCAGCGCGATCGCGGCAAAGAGGTGGTAGTTCGCCGCCTGGCGCTTCACCCCCTTCAGGTCGTTGCCCCATTTCGCCTTACCTTTTTGTTCCGATTCAGGCGTCGGCAGGCGGAGCCCCCCCGCAACCGAGAACGCGAGGACAGCGACCAGCAGCGCCGCCGTCCACACGTAGAAGGCGGGGGCGGCGAGCGGCGCGTCGTTCGGCGAAACGGCGGCCTCGTGCGAGAAGAACAAGGACGCGGCGACGGAACACGCGCCAGCCAGCATCAGGCCGAGCACGGTGCCGGAACCTTTTTCCCCCTCTTCGTCGCGCAGAAGCTTCACAAGCGGTGCGAAACGGAAGCGGACCCCCAGCGCGACGAACAGACCGGCGAACGCCAGCACCGCGCCGGTCACCAGGCACGGCAGTGAGGGAACGTTGCATTTCAAGATGGGCGTAAGTTTCGCATAGGCCGCGCTCTGCATGTCCGCCGTCGCGGGCGGCATCGCACCGATCTGCAGAAGGTGCGCCGATAACAGGATCGGGATGCCGAGCAGCAGGAAATCGCGGAACAGCGTGATGTCGCGCAGGAAGACAACCACCACCAGCGGCAGCATGGCCAGCAGCAGCACCTGGTAGTTCGTCAGGCCGAGACCGAAGACGAACGCCGTCAGCCAGAGGATCTTGTCGCTGGGCTTCCGCATCCAGCGGTAGGTCAGGAGGAAGATCCACATCAGGAAGAAGGCGTTGAGGGAATAAACCTCGACGATCGTCGCCTGCGACCACATCACCGGCGAGAACGCGAAACAGAGCGAGCCTGCTACGCCGCCCACCCAGCAGAAGACTTCAGGAAGCCGGATGTCGCCGAGAATCCCGTCCGTCGCCGTGCCGGAAAGCTGGTTTTTCTGCAAGTCCGCCTCCGCACCGTCGCTCCGGTGCATCAAGTCGGCCGCCGAACGCGTGATGAGCATGGCGGTGAACCCGGCCGCCAGTGCGCCGAACACGCTCGACATCAGGGAGATCGCCCACGCCGGCGTCGGTTGTCCCTGGAAGGTTACCCAGCTGAACGCACGGGCAAAAAGGTAGGCGCAGATCGTCCAGATCGGGTAGCCCGGGGGATGCGGCACGCCCAGCCAGTCTCCCGCGACGGCGAGTTCCCCGCAGTCCTCCAGCGTGACGGACGGCCCCAGCGTGACGAAGTAGACCAGGAGGGAGATGACGGTCGCCGTCCAGAAGGAACTCCAGTCGACTTTGCGGAAAAATGCGCCGGGGCGGGTTTCCGTGGAAAAGAAGGCGTATAGGTTCATAGCATTATCCTTGTGGAGGCTTCGTTTCGGAAATTACGGGAGGGCGGCGAACGGGCCGGCGGGATCCTTCAGACCGGCGGCGACCGTGCGCAGCCGGCGGCAGACTTTCTCCTTGCCGAGGAGTTCCAGCATTTCGAAGAGACCAGGACCTTCCGTCAGCCCGGAGACGGCGACACGCACGGGGTGGATTACCGACCCCATGCCGCTTTCGCCCGCGAGCTGCTTCACCGCCTCGTTTGTGGTCGCCTGGTCGAACGGCTCCAGCGCCTCGAACGCGGCGGCGACTTTTTCCAGGAGGGCGGGGACGTCTTCGCCTTTCAGGCGCTTGGCGACGCCCTTCGGGTCGAACGGATACGTTTCGGTGAAGAAGTAGGAACAGTTTCCCGGAATGTCCCTGTAGAACTTCGTCCGGACCTGCATCTGCGCGACGATTCCCTTGAGGTCCACGCCTTCGACGGGAAGCCCCGCCGCCTTCACCCGGGATACGAACTCCCGTTCGTACTCCTCTTCGGGTGTGTTACGGATGTATTCGCCGTTCATCCACTGGAGTTTCTTCATGTCGAAACGGGCGGGGCTGGACTTGCACTTCTCCAGCGTGAACAGCTCGATCATCTCCTCGCGTGTGAGAACCTCGCGGTCGTCGCCCGGCGCCCAGCCGAGCAACAGCAGGAAGTTGAACAACGCATCGGGCAGATACCCCTGCTCGCGGAACTCGCCCACGAACGCCGCGCCGTCACGCTTCGAATACGGCTTGCCCATGTTGTTGACGATCATCGGAAGGTGGGCGTACTGCGGTACCGGCGCTCCGATCGCCTTGAACAGCTCGATGTGCTTGAACGTATTCTCCACGTGGTCGTCGCCCCGGATGACGTGCGTGATCCCCTGGTCGATGTCGTCGATCACGTTGGCGAGGTGGAAGACCGGCGAACCGTCGGCTCGGACGATGACGAAATCCTGCGTGTCCTCCGCCTTCTTCTTCATGTCGCCCTTCACCAGGTCGTGATAGGTCAGCCGGCCCTGCTTGGGCATCCGAAAGATGACGCACTCACCCTTTCCGCCCTTGTCCTCCTTGTAGGCGAGCCCCCTGCGCAGGAAGTCCTCCGCGACGGCGAGATGGCGTTGGGTGTTGTGGCTCTGGTAGACTTCGGGCTCATCGTAGTCGAGCTTCAGCCACTTCATGGCGTCCAGCAGGGTCTGGATGGCCTCGGGCGTGGAACGCTCCCGATCCGTGTCTTCAACGCGGAGGAGGAACTTCCCGCCCGTGTGGCGGGCGAAAAGCCAGTTGAAGATGGCCGCGCGAATGTTGCCGATATGGACATTCCCCGTCGGGCTGGGGGCAAAACGAACACGAATCGCTGACATGGAAAAACTCCTTAAATCCCTAACGTGAAGGTCTAGTATACGCCACAAACCCCTCCCAATTCAAGCGCGAAGTATGGGTTGGAACGGGAAAATGATGACAACGGGAACAACGTAAGACTACGGTGGACTCTGTTGCGTGTCCGAACGGACGCGACACCTGTTACTTGGCGGGAAACGTTCCCTGAAACGGCGGCGCAAGGGGTGGGCGAACCCTTCGGGGAGCCGCCTGGCAAACGCTTTTTTTACACAGAGCGGACCGACCGCGCCGCGCGCAGGAACATTCATGGAGATAAATGGCATTTTATAGGCAAGCCCGCCGCCTCGCGAGTAGACGTAAGTCGTTTAACGCAGGGGCTTCGTACAGGATCGTTTGGAGAGTACGACGCGCCGGTGACGGGCGAGACGGGCGGATACGGCGTCACCCGCCTCTATTTTCCACTTCCCTCCGTTCTCTGAGTTGAAAGGATCCTCCCGTTCTTCATGCCGAAAAACACAGTCAACCCTTTCACCTTTCCCCTTTTCCCTTTCCCGCGGACGCGACCGATGTTCTGACCCAGTTTCCGAACTTCGAGTAGAAGTGCCCTCTGCATGAATGCGTCATGCCGATTCCGTTTCCAATGGCCTTGTCCTTGACCTTGATTTCATTGTAGGCCGCATAGACGGCGCACGGAGGGCAAGTCGTGTCCGAGAATCCGACGGCGACGCGCACGGGGCACGTGATACGGGAGGCGAAGTTCGCGCCGTCGAAGTAGGGCGCCCACCTTTCGGCGGCGTCGCGTCGCACGGGTGTCGATGAATTGTTCTCGACAACCATCGGCCAGCCGCTCTGCCGCCCCTTCAGGTAGCCCATGGTGTCCGTGATCGCCGGGACATAGAATGCGGCGCGCGTGAACGTGCGGTTGAGTCCGCAGAGGTAGAACCCGAAACCGCCGCCCTGCGACGTGCCCTGGTAGCGGAAACGCGACCTGTCCACATCCGGGCGCGCCGCCACCCAGTCCACGGCGCGGTCGATGCCGAGGATGACGGGGTAGAAGAAATAGGTCTCGCGCGATTCCGTGATTCCCGCCTGGCAGTAGCGCGGCGTACCGAACCGTGCCGCCAAAGAGGCGTCCATCTCCTTGTATTTCGCCTCAAGCCCGCTTGTACGCCACTTCCAGTCCGGTGCGAAGGGATAGACGCTGAAACGGACGCAGATCGCATCCCCCCGTCCCGCCATGTCGTTCGTCCAGTCGCCGAAACCCGCCGCGTTCACCTCGAAGTCGACCGGGAATGGCGCTTTCGACTTGTCCTTCGGCACGCTCATGTAACCATGGACGCGGCGGCCGAAGGTGGCGAACGAGATACGGTAGAAGTCGAAAGCAGCCGTACACCGCTCCGGCACGCGGGTCACCTGCGCGTCGAGCGGGACCTCGCGGGCGAGACGTGCGCGGGCATCGGACCAGAATGTGTCGAAGTCTCCGGGGGACGGACTCCCTTTCCGTATCTTCTCCGGTTCGAATCCCGCGCTGAATACGAACGGATCGCCGCGTCCGTTCCTGGTCGGCGGCAGGGAGAGGCGCAGAAAACCGGGTTCGCGCAGCGTACCCGAAACCTTGAACACGACGCCCGTCGATGACACGTCGAACGGCAAATTCGTCAACACGGTCGTACCGAAGTTGTCCAGGACGGCGAAGGGGCGTTCCGTTGCCGACAGGTTTTTCTTGCCGAGCAGCCTGACCGAGAATGTGGCTGTTTCCCCGCACCGGTAGACGCCATCTGCCCGGTCGAGATCAACCCGGTAGGTCGCGGCGGACACCGCACTTGCCGCGACAAGCACCAAGAACAAGATTGCATTTGTTTTCATCGATCACCCTTTTTGACGAGAAAGAAAGCCGGCTGCCGGCCGTGAAACAGGTTGCGTTTCGCGCTTTCGCCATACCCTTCCGCGAGGTGAAATCTACCAGTTGCCCGGCTTGGTTGCAATGGTTTTCGGTGAATTGTATTTTCCCCTTGGCTTTTGGCCGTCGAACTGTTAAGCTACCCGGTGTTCCACCGTGGGGGGAGGGACGTCTTGGGAGGCTAAAGAATGAAAAAAGGAATTTTTTCCGTCTTCGTGTTGGGTATCGCCGTATCCGCTTCTGCGTATGTCGGTCCGGAAGCCCTGGCGGTTTCACACGACGGAAAGACGCTGTATGCGGCCGGCCTGGATTCCGGAAGTGTCATCCTCGTCGATGTCGCAGGGTTGCGCATGACGGGGGCATGGAAACTGGGGAACCTCTCCGCCACCGGCGTCGCCGCCGGACGTGATGGAGCCGTGTTCGTCACGGCGGCCTCGAAGGACGGTTCTGGCAACATTCTGAAGTTTGCGGCGGACGGAAAATCGCTTGCCTCCGTCCCGTGCGCGGCAACCCCGATGGCACCCGCACTCTCCCCGGACGGCAAGACGCTCTACGTCGCCCGCCGTTATGCAAACAAGGTCGCCGCGTTTGACGCGGCGACGCTCCGTCCCCTCGCGGCCTACGCCGTCCCTCGTGAACCGGTCGCACTCGCCTTCGGCAAGGACGGTCGCCTCCTTTTCGCGGCGAACCTCCTCCCCGCCGGACGCGCGCTGGACGACGTCGTCTCTTCCGCCGTCTCGGTGATTGACCTCAAGACCGGCAAGGTGACGAACGTCTTGCTCGCGAACGGTGCGTCGGGCGTCCGGGGGATTGCCGCTTCGCCTGACGGTGCGCGCGTCTACGTCACGCATACGCTCGGCCGTTACCAGCTACCCTGCACCCAGCTGGAACGCGGCTGGATGAATACCTCCGCGATGACGGTTTTCGACGGGGCGACGGGCGCGCGTATCAACACCGTCCTGCTCGACGACGCCGACCTCGGCGCGGCAAACCCTTGGGGTGTCTGCGTCACCCCCGACGGTAAACGCATCGTGATCAACCACGCGGGGACGCGCGAAATCAGCCTCATCGACGCCGCGGTCCTGAACGAAAGGCTTTCGCGCGTTGCGGCGGGCGAAGCGGCGACGGACGTCTCCAAAACGCCCGACGACGTGCCGAACGACCTCTCTTTCCTCGTGCCGTTCCGCCGCCGGATCAAACTGCCGGGTGACGGACCCCGCGGGATTGCCGTCGCCGGCGGGTTCGTCTTCTCTTCCCTCTACTTTGCCGACGAACTGGCCGTGGTGGAATTGGAAAAGCCGGGAATCCCCGCGAAAACCATCGCGCTGGGACCGAAGGTGGATCTTTCGAAAGACCGCGTCCGGCGCGGCGAGATGCTGTGGAACGACGGCACGATGTGTTTCCAGCAGTGGCAGAGTTGCGCGAGCTGCCATCCGGAAGGCCGCAGCGACGCCTTGAACTGGGACCAGCTCAACGACGGCATCGGTAACCCAAAGCAGTCGAAGAGTATGCTCTACAGTCCCTTCACGCCCCCGATGATGGTCAAGGGCGTCCGCCCCGATTTCCACGCCGCGAACCGGAAGGGCATCCGGTTCATCCAGTTCGTCGTGCGTCCGGAGGCGGACGCGGAATGCCTCGATGCGTTCGTGCTTTCGCTGGCTCCCGTCCCAAGCCCGTACCTCGTGAACGGCGCACTCTCCGACTCCGCGAAGCGCGGCCAGGCGCTCTTCAACGGAAAGGCGGAGTGCGCGATGTGCCACGACCCCGACGCGAAGGGGCCGAAAGGCGAACTCCTCTTCACCGATAAGGCGATGCACGAGATGGGACTGGGTGTCGGCAACGAGAAGGAAAGCGCCTTCGACACGCCGACGCTGACGGAATGTTGGCGGACTGCCCCGTACCTGTACGACGGCCGCTGCCGGACGATTGAAGAAGTCTTGACGACGGGCAACCCCGACAACCGTCACGGGAACACCAAGGGGTTGACGAAGGAAGAAATCCGCGACCTCGCGGAATATGTACGCTCGCTTTGAGGGAATGGTCAACGGCCAGCGGAGGAGTTAGGGAAATGCCGGAGATGGAGAAGAGCGACGTCTGGACAGTTACGGAACCGCTTGAGGGGATAACGTCCCTTGCGCGGGGACAAGATCCCGCCGCGCATGTCTTGATTCAAGGCGGCTGGGGAAGCCCCGCCGAATGGGAGGCCTCGCAAATCCCAGGGAAGGACGGCGAAGCCCCGCTTTTCTTTCTCAGCGGGGGAGACGGGACGCTTCCCGCGTTTTCGCAGCGCGTGTTTCTGCGCGGTGCCGGAAACCTCCAGCCCCTCTCCTTGGACGGACGCCGCGTCGGCTGGCGCTGGGAGGATGGCGACGCCGTCTACGCGCTGCTGGGCGGCGTGCTGCCTTCCGATCGCAAGGCGGCACGCGAGGAGCAGGCCGCTTCCGCGTTTCGCAACCTGGAGGCCGCGCTGCAGGCGGGCGGGCTGGCGTTCCCGGACGTCGTGCGGACATGGCTTTACCTCGACAAGATCCTTGACTGGTACGACGGGTTCAACCGTGTGCGGGACGAATTTTTCCGTTCGCGGAACGTCTACGGCGGACTGGTTCCCGCCAGCACGGGCATCGGGAGTGCGAACGTGTGGCAGACGGCCATTGTGACGGGGGCGCTCGCGATCCGCGCAAAACGCCCCGGCGCCGTCCACTGCCGCGCCCTGCCCTCGCCGTTGCAATGCCCCGCGCTGGAATACGGATCCTCGTTCAGCCGTGCCGTCGAGATCGAAGCAAAGGCGGGACGCGCCATTCTCGTCTCCGGGACGGCAAGCATCGAGCCAGGAGGGAAGACCGCCTGGGTCGGCGACCCCGCGCACCAGCTGGATTTGACGATGGACGTGGTGGAGGCGATTCTCGATTCGCGCGGCATGACCTTCCGGGACACCACGCGCGGCATCTTGTACCTGAAGGAGGCCGCCTATCTCCCGCTCTGGCACGCATGGCTCGCGAAACGCGGCCTGCAAGACCTCCCGATCGGCGTTGCCGAGGCCGATGTCTGCCGCGACGACCTGCTCGTCGAACTTGAACTCGACGCCTGCACCCGCTAACTTTTTTGTCTCACACAGAGCCACAGAGGCACGGGGAAGGGGGGGGCGGCGTCCCCACCGCCCTTGCGGTGTGCGGTAAGCCGGACGGAAGGAATGCGTACAAAATTTTGAACGCAGAGGCGCAGAGAAAGGGCAAAGGCAGGAGGCGCCTCTTCCCATTTTACACTTTACATTTTACACTTTCCTTTGCGTTTGGGGTTTAACAAACGGATTTGTCCGCCGTTCACGCGGTTCACCGGCGGGTACGTCTTCCGTTTCGCCCGTCGGGAGGGTCGCACAGACGAACCCGTCACAATGCAATTTTAAGATTCGACTTGAAAGTTGCATCTTGTCTTGGTATGCTACGCACATGATTCAACGCCAATTATCTCCATTGGTGCGCGAAATGGCGCATCAATATCCTGTTGTGACCATCTTCGGACCTCGCCAGTCCGGCAAGACGACGATTGTCCGTGCCGCATTCCCGAAGTACGACTACATTAACCTTGAAGACCGCGAGTCGCGTGAACTTGCCGCCACCGACCCCAAGGCGTTCTTTGCAAACCATCCGCCTCCGGTTATCCTCGACGAGATTCAGCATGTGCCGGAACTTGCATCAACCGTGCAGGTTCTCGTTGACGAGCAGCGCCACGACATGGGACGGTTCATTCAGACCGGTAGCCATCAACCGCTTCTTGCCGAGACGGTTTCGCAATCGCTGGCGGGACGGACGGCGATTCTAGACCTCTACCCTCCTGCTATTTCCGAACTCGGCGAGCTCGCCCGTAAAACCACGACAGACACCCTGATTTACAGGGGGTTCATGCCGGAATTGTGGCGAGACCGGGACTTGGACCCTACCTCTTGGTATCGCAACTATTTCAGGACGTATGTCGAAAGGGACGTCCGCAAGCTTGTCAATGTCCGCAATACGATTCTTTTCGAAAAATTCGTCACCCTTTTGGCCGGTCGTGTTGGACAGGTCGCAAATCTCCACGCGCTCGCGGGCGAGGTCGGCGTTTCATCCACGACACTTGGCGAATGGCTTGCGATCCTTGAGTCTTCGTTTCTTGTCTTCCGGCTTCCACCGTGCGTGTCGAACATCAACAAACGGCTTGTAAAATCTCCCAAGGTTTACTTCGCCGAAGTCGGGCTTGCCGTCTATCTGCTCGGCCTTGAAACGCCTGCGCAGGTGACGCGTGATCCGCTTCGAGGGAATCTGTTTGAAAACATGGTGGTTGCCGATGCCCTGAAGCAAAGGGCGAATCTAGGGAAAGAACCGCGCCTTTCTTTTTTGCGGACAGGATCGGGATTCGAGGTCGATCTCATCGCCTCCGGAGGTGGAGAGGTGCGTCCGATAGAAATCAAGTCATCGATGACTTGGCACTCCGACTTCGCTTCCGGGCCGTTGCGTTTTGCCGAGCAGACGCCGCGCTCTGTATCGCCGACTGTCGTCTACGACGGTACTGATATGGAACTTTCAAACGGCGTCTCCGTTCGCAACTTCCGGACTTTCCGCGTATAGACCGCCGCCTTCATTACAAGCGCATCCCGCCCGCCAACCAAACCAACTACCAACCAACCACCAAGCTACTCCACCGCGACGCTCCACGTCGCGGCGGGTTTGGCGAGCTTGGCGACACCGGCGCCGGCGTCCTCCACGACCACGCCCGTGACCTTTGCGGTGAACTTCTTGAGTTTGCCGCCCTGGATCGCGTAGAGTTTGAACGAGCCTTTGAAGAGGCCGGTCTTCGGCGCGTAGGACAGCTTCATCGCGGAGAGATTCGTCCTGCCCTTCGCGGTGTCCACCGTCAGCGCACCCTTCTTCAGCTTGACGGAGGCCGCCTTGGCGAACGCCCACTTGCCGCCCTGGGCGGCCACGGGGACGGCGTCCGGCAGCAGCGAGTCGAGCGTCCCCGCCGGGAGGCCGCC
>JAGCVN010000020.1 GCA_017962315.1 Kiritimatiellia bacterium | reverse complement strand
TCATCCGTTTGACGATGAGCGCCATTCCCTTTCTGCGCGCGACGGCACCTTTGGCCTCCGGGTGGGTGTTGGCGAAGCAAAAGCGCTTGCCCGTCCGCTTGTCGCGCAGGATCACCCACGTGCAGATGCGCGGGAACTGCGCATCCCATCCCTTCGACCCCGGCACGTCGGGCGTCTTGGAAAGCCAGAACGTGCCCGTCTTCTCCGCCTCAAGACGGTCTTTGCGGTAGAACACCGGCGATGCCTCCCCGTGGACGCGGTCCTTCTCACGGAAATCGCCAACATACGCGAACACGGGAAGTTGCTTCCTGATATAGCTCGCCTGATCCCGCCGGACCTCCTGCGCCCCGAACACGTCAAGATCAAGCCTGCGGATGAGATCGACCATATCCTTCTTCCGTGCACCCCAGGCGTTGGGTGTCCCCTTGTCCGCGCCATGCCCCGCGACGCGGATGTTGTACGTCCCGACGCGCAACGTCGTGTTTGATGCAACCACCGGCGCACACACTTCACCCCCGCCATCCGTTTTCGCCGCCGCGCCCAGCGCGACCGTTGCGGCCAACGCCGCAAGAAACAAAACAACCGCCATTCTTCCCGTTTTCAGACTCATGTCTCTCCTCCGCCTCACAACGTCACGTAGTGTAACACAAGATTCTCTGTCGTGTCACTTCGTAAAGTTCGGAATCTGGGGAACTTTTTTCTGGTTTTCAAGTCGCAGGGGAATGTGATATACTCGCCGTCAAAAGGAATCGTGAAGATGACTGATATCGAACGACAGAAAATGGAAGCCGACATTGTGTGCGTGGGTTTCGGACCTGCGCAGGCCGGTTTTTTGACCACGTTGACCGCAGCGGTCAACAACCCCGACGGCACACCCGCGCTGGAGAGCCGCGTCATGCCGGGGATGCCTTTGCAAATCCTCTGCTATGAACGCGCCGACGACATCGGTTTCGGCGTTTCAGGTATCGTCACCAGCGGGCGCTCGATCCGCGAATCGTTCCCCGGCGTCAACCTGGCGGAACAGATCCCGAACGCGGTGGACGTCGCGGAGGAGCACGTCCTCTACCTGCTCGACCCGATCGGTGCGAGCCGCCGTTCCGCCTCGACGCGCTTCGTCGACGGCACCTTCAAGTTCCTGCGGACGTTCGGGAAGAAATGGCCGTCCGCCGCCGAACTGCCGTGGATCCCGCCGTTCCTCCGCAAAGAACCGGGATTGGCGATGTCGATGGGATCGTTCCTCTCCTGGTGCGGGCAGAATCTGATGGGAAGCGGGCTGGTCCAGATCTGGCCGGGATCTCCCGTGGCCGGGCCGATTTTCGAGGGCGACCGCGTGACGGGCGTCCGCCTCGCCGACCAGGGGGTCGACAAGAAAGGCGTCCCCGACGAAGCAGCGTATATGCCGGGCATGGACATTGTCGCGCCATTGACCGTCGTGGGCGACGGACCGGTAGGCGCCGTCGGACGCGCGCTGAACGAACGGTTCGGTCTGCCGGAGGGCAACAGCCAGCACGACTGGGCCGTCGGCATGAAGGCGGTTGTGGAACTTCCCGCCGATTGTACGTTGAAGCCGGGCACCGTCATCCACACCCTCGGATATCCCGAACCCGAGATTTTCGGTTTCTTCTACGTTTATCCAGACCGCACGGCGTCGATGGGGATTTTCGTTCCGTCGTGGTGGGACTCCCCCGTCCGCACCTCCTACCGTTACCTCCAGCACTGGATGCAGCACCCGGCAATCTGGCCGCACATCCAAGGCGGGCAGATGCGCTCGTGGGGCGCGAAGTCGCTTCTTGAAAGCGGTATCCGCGGCGAACCTCACCTCTGCGGTGACGGTTACGCGCGCATCGGCGAGGGATCCGGCACGACGAACGTCCTGACGAATTCCGGTGTCGACGAAGCCTGGCGCAGCGGTGTGATCCTCGCCAACGCGGTGATTGAAATCTGGAAAGCGGGAGGCGCCTTCACAAAGGAGGAGTTGGAAAAGCACTACGTCGCGAAACGCCGGGCCGACCGGCAGAACCAGGAACTGGTCGCGGCGCGGAAAGCTCGCGACGGATTCCAGAAGAGCTTCTTCCTCGGTATGATGGGCGAAGGGTTCGCGGGGATGACCGGCGGGCGTATCAACCTGAACGTCAAGCCCCTTCGCAACGACGCGATCGTCAAGCCGCTCGACTTGCTCGCCACCGGAAAGGTGACGCGTGAAGCACTGCACGAGGCGGCGGACGAGTGTGCGAAAGCCCGCCTCCCCCTTCACGACAAAGTGATGGACTTGCAGGGCTGGCCCGCGATCCCGTTCGACGGCACGCTGCTGATGTCGCAACAGGACGCGCTCTTCAAGGGCGGCAAGGTGCAGGCGGCGGGCGGATTCGCCGACCACGTGCGGATCGTCGATCCCGCGAAGTGCCGAAACTGCCATGAACAGACGTGCGTCGAAATGTGCTCCGCGCAGGCGATCATGCCCGGCGACGACGGTGTGCCGACGTTCGACCGCGAAAAGTGCGTCCACTGCGGAGCCTGCATCTGGACGTGTTCGAAACTGAAGGACGACCCGCAGGAACTGGGCGGACTCGCGTTCACCGCAGGGTCCGGCGGACTGCACTCGAACGAGAACTAAACGGGGCGAGCGAAATCATGGCGGAATTGATTGTGGCGCTGGACGTGCCTTCGACGGCGGAGGCGGTGGCAAAGGTGGAAACGCTGGGCGACAGCGTCTCCTTCTACAAAATCGGAATGGAGTTGTTCACGGCGGAAGGGCCTGAGGTCGTCAAAGCCGTGAAGATGCGCGGGAAGAACGTCTTCCTCGACTTGAAGTTCCACGACATCCCCCGTACCGTGCAGCGCGCGGTGACGTCCGCCGCCACGCTGGGCGTGGACTTGTTGACGATCCATGCGGCAGGCGGGCGCGCGATGATCCGCGCCGCGAAAGACGCCGCGCTCGCCGTCGGTGCGCGCGCACCGAAAATCCTCGCCGTCACCATGTTGACGAGTCTCGACCAGACAGCCCTCGACGACCTCGGCGTCGGGCGCGGGATGTCGGAGCAGGTCGAAGCACTCGGCCGGCTCGCCCTCGCGAACGGGGCGGACGGCGTGGTCTGTTCGCCGAAGGAGGTCGCTGCCATGCGCGCCGCGCTGGGGCCGGACGCCCTCCTCGTTACACCGGGCGTCCGGCCCGCAGGCGCGGCGGTCGGCGACCAGAAGCGCGTCGCAACGCCGGCGGATGCCGTCCGCGACGGTTCGACGCACCTCGTCGTAGGGCGTCCGATCCTCCAGGCGGACGATCCGTGCGCGGCGGCGCGGGCAATCCGCGCCGAGATGGAAAACCTCTAACCCAAAGCGCAACCGAATGGAAAAACTTGTCATTGTCGGGAGCGGTCCAGCCGGTCTGACGGCGGCGATCTACGCCGCCCGCGCGGCGTTGCAGCCGCTCGTCTTGGAAGGAATGCAACCCGGCGGACAGCTGATGCAGACGACGGATGTCGAAAATTTTCCCGGATTCGTCCATCCCATTCCGGGGCCCGAACTCGTCGACTCGATGCGCCGGCAGGCGGAACGGCTCGGCGCCCGGTTCATGGCGGACGCGCTCACTGGGTGCGATTTCACGGAAGAGACGAAAAAGCTCGTCACGATGACGGGCAAGACGATCGAGGCGGAGGCGGTGATCCTCGCGACGGGCGCGACCGCGCGCTGGCTCGGCATCGAGGGCAAGTACAGGGGACGCGGCGTTTCGACCTGCGCCACCTGCGACGGCGCGTTCTACAAAGGGAAGCGCGTAGCCGTCATCGGCGGCGGGGACACTGCATTGACGGAAGCATTGTACCTTTCGCAGATCGCCGCGAGCGTCACGCTCATCCACCGACGCGACACCTTCCGCGCCACCCCTTCCCTACAGGAAAAGGCCGCCGCGACGGCGAACATCGACCTCCTCTTGGAAACGGTTCCCGAGGCGTTCCTCGGCGAACGGAAAGTCGAGGCGCTGCGTGTACGTAACGTCAAGACGGGCGAAACGAGCGAACTTCCCCTGGACGGCGTGTTCGTCGCCATCGGGCATGACCCGGAAACGGCGGTTTTGCGCGGGAAGGTTGCGCTGGACGAGTCGGGGTACATCGAAGCGGACGGCGGGCGGACCTCCGTGCCGGGCGTTTTCGCGGCCGGCGACGTGCAGGAACGCCGGTTCAAACAGGCGGTCACGGCTGCGGCGTCGGGGTGCGTCGCGGCGTTGGAGGCGGAACGGTATCTCCAGGAACGGAACTGAGACATGGAATTTTTCGACCGCGAATATACGGCAAAAGAAGCCTACGGCCGCCTCTTCCAGTACGTCAAACGGTACAAGGTCCGGATGTTGATCGGCCTCCTCGCCGGATTCACGACGGCGATGTCGTGGATGCCCCTCTTCCAGATCATCCAGCCCATGCTGAAGCACGTACAGAAGACGGAGACGCAGGAAGCCGCCGTCGTCGAAACGGTAAAAGAAGAAGCGGAGCCGAAACACGGGAACGGGCTCTCGCTCAAGGCGATGATCAAGCGCGACGCATCGGCGGCACGGTTAGACCGAAAAGATTTGCCCGATTGGTTCGCGAAGGCGGATGCGCTTATCCACAAGTGGTTCGGGTTCACCCTGTTGGACGAGCAGGGGAACATGACCGGGGAGCTGCTGGTACTCGCCCTGTTCGTCGTTCCGTTCGTGATGCTCGTCTGGCTGGGGTCGATGTACCTCAACCAGTACTGCCTGCGGTGGGCGGGGACGAAGGTCGTGCAGGATCTACGCACGGATCTCTTCACCCATCTGCAACGGCAGGGGTTGCAATTCTTCTCGAAAACGGACGTGGGACAAGTGATGAGCCGCTGTACGAGCGACCCGCAACAGATTGAACACGTCATCGCGCGCACGGTCGCGGATATGTGCCGTGCACCGTTTGAAATCCTCGTCGCGGGCGGGTTCGTCATCTACTTCGCCCTCAAGCACGACATGGTGCCCACCCTTGTCATGATGGGCATCGGATTCCCGCTGGTCTTCCTCCCGGTCGTCGCGATCGGCGTGAAAGTCCGCCGCTGGGCGAAAACCAGTATGCAGCGCATCTCGTTCATCGCCTCCAAAATGCACGAGAACCTGACCTGCATCCGCGTGGTCAAAGCCTACCACACCGAGGATCTGGAGTGCGAAAAATACCGGGACGTCAACCGGTATTACGTCAAGAGCGCCTTGAAGGCCATCCGGCTGGAACTCCTGATGCAGCCGGTCGTCGAGGCGCTGGGCGTCTGTATGATTTTCATCTTCGTGCTGTACTGTTTCTTCACGAAACTGGCGATCTACGACATCGTGCCGTTGATCGCGCCCCTGCTGGTCGCCTACAAGCCGATGCGCCAGCTTAGCAAGGTGCAGTCGCAGATCGAGCGCGGACGAGCCGCCCTCGCCCGCATTTTCTCGCTGATGGACGTGGACATGAGCCTGCCCGAAAAGGAGAATCCCGTCCGGAAGCAGACGTTCGACGACCGTGTCCGTTTCGAGAACGTGCAGTTCCGTTACAATCCCGACGGCGACCTGACGATCAAAGGCGCGACGTTCGAGATTCCGCGCGGGAAGGTGGTCGCCGTCGTCGGCGGGACGGGGTCGGGCAAGACCACGCTCTCCAACCTGCTGGCCCGGTTCTACGATCCAAACGGTGGGCGCGTGACCATCGACGGGATCGACCTTCGCGACATGGACATCGCCGACCTTCGCAAGCTTGTCGGCGTCGTCACGCAGGAGACCGTCCTCTTCAACGACACGGTGGAGAACAACATCGCCTACGGAACGGAGGGCGCGACGCACGAACAAGTCACGGCAGCCGCCAGACTCGCCAACGCGCACGATTTCATCGTGTCCCATCCGGAAGGGTACGACCGTGTCGTCGGCGAAAAAGGGTTCGCGCTCTCCGGCGGCGAACGCCAGCGTGTCGCAATCGCGCGGGCGATTCTGAAAAACCCGCCGATCCTCGTCCTCGACGAGGCGACCAGCGCCCTCGACACGGTGACGGAACGCCTGGTGCAGGACGCAATCAACAAGCTGATGGCGAACCGGACGACCTTCTGCATCGCGCATCGGCTCAGCACGATCCGCAACGCGGACTTGATCCTGGTCATGGAAAAAGGGGCCATCATCGAGCGCGGCACCCACGACGAACTCTACGCAAAGAACGGCGTCTACCGTCGCCTCTGCGACATGCAGGGCATGGAGTGAACCAGACGCCCTGCCCGCCGGCGGACGCAACGGTGGTGTTGCCCAAATTTTAACGCAAAGCTGCAGAGAACGCAGAGAAACGCAAAGAAAGGAAAGGAGCAGCCTCGTTTCCCGAAAACTGTTTCCCGTTTCCCCTCACTCCTCTGTGTCTCTGTGCCTCTGCGTGAAAAAATTCCCGTGTAGTCAAGCGTACAAATTTTAACGCAAAGCCGCAGAGTTCGAGAATCTATCATTGGGTGGGTGTTGTTTTCACCAATTCGGGTGAAAGCCCGCCGCCCACGCTTCGCGCGGGAATGTAGATGGCGGCAACTGATTCTTTGTTGACGTTGCAGCCTCGCCGCCGCCTAACGCATCGCCACGCTTCTTCAAGGCCAAGGTCGAGATGCCGCAGGGTGGGCACGGTAACGCCGTAAGACGGCGGTCCTGCAAACACTCGCAACAACATTCACAATGAAAAGCTTGCAACTCTCACAATGAAAAACTTGCAACTACGAATATCGGGGTCACTTGCAATTTGTGATTTGTGAACAATGTCCACGTTACCCCCATCTACATTCCTGTGGGCAGCGCGTGCGGCGGGCTGACCGATTACAGTTTATTTTACTTCGTTGTTGACTTTCGAGGTCGTGTATGCTATATAAGTAACGACTTTTGCTTGGGTGTGCCATGCCTTAGAACGGAGGGCGGCGTCCGGGCAGGGGCATTTACAGTCAGAGGAACTGACCGGGAGTGTCAAGCGACGTATGGAAGCCGACATCCCCCTCCACCCCTCGGACACTTTGACTTGCAATGCTGCAAAGCAGTCGTTTAGGAATGTGAGAAGTTCTAAGTAGGACGACACTTGGCAGAGGTAACGCATCATGCGTTCGCCTCTCTTTGTGTTTCCTACAGGCCATTCTCACAGCCTCTAAAGACACGAAGAGAGGTTCTCTGTATCCTCAATCCGTATCTGACCGCCAAGCGGAATGGTAGTGCGGTCGCCCCGCGACCGCCGTCAACACGGAACGAGGACAAGCCCGATCCTCCGCCCGTGAAACGAAACGAGGGCACGGAGTCAAAAAATGAGACTCTACAATTTGCAGTAGAGCCATTCTTTTCACGCCGGTTGCATCCGTTCCCGATATGACGTTTTCCGTTGACTTCCAACGGCCACCGAGTCCTTGCTGTGACATATGCTTGCAGAGATCGCGGTGCAACTGCAGAATTACATTTGGCGAGATTGGAATGACATCGTGCGATTCATGAATGGTAGCGAGTACATCACGATATCCGACGATTTC
>JAGCVN010000019.1 GCA_017962315.1 Kiritimatiellia bacterium | reverse complement strand
TGCACCGTTGTCGGCACGCCCACCTTCACTTCGGCGGTCTCGGTGACGGGCGTCTGCACCGTTGTCGGCACGCCCACCTTCACTTCGGCGGTCTCGGTGACGGGCGTCTGCACCGTTGTCGGCACGCCCACTTTCGGCGCGGCGGTCTCAAAAATCTGCGTCGCTTCATGTATGAAGCGGAGGTGTTCTGTGCCGTCACACTCTTGTGACGGTGCCCCGTAAGCAACCGCGAACGCCGCCACGGCGTCCGCAGGTGCAAAGGCAGGTGCAGCCGTTCCGGGCAGATCGACAACGGGAAGCGTCGGTAACACCGTTACGGAAATCGCGTCAATCGAGGTCATCGGCATCGTCATCCGTCAACCTCCTTCCCGTAAATTCTTCCATTTCCGCATCGGCTCGTTGTTCCTGCTCCCGGCGTTCCGCTTCTTCCCAAATGGCTTTGTGCTGGGTCACTTTGGCGTGTTCTTTGACCGAGACCACGTAACGTCCGTGCGCCTTTTCCGCTTCGGCATTACGTTCTTCGACCGCCGCCTCGGCACGGTGAAGGGCGTCGTTCAGGAGCACCCCCTCTTCGTCGATGGAGGCAATCGCCTGGTTCACGAGGTCGATTTCCGAACGCGGCACGGGGCGGTTCAAGATGGTCGCGAATACGCTGTCGCGCCGCTCTTCCTTCGTCTGGGCGTACTGCTGCAAACGTTCGCGACAAGCCGTCCGTTCGGCGACTGCCGTGTCGCGTGCATGACGGGCGGCGACGAGTTCCTTCCCCGCCCGGTCTTCGCGCATCTCACGGATACGCAACATGCTTTCCAGTACGTACGCCATCAGCCGACAACCTCCTTCAGTTTCCGGACGGTATCCTCGTAGACGGGCTTTTCGGTAAGTCCCTGGCAGAGGAAGCCGTTGACGGCGTTGATTTTTGCGATCGCTTCGTCAGTGGAGGGGTCGGCGCCTTTCTGGTATTCGCCGATCTTCAACAACAGTTCGACTTCCGCGTATTTCGCAAGGATCTCGCGCAACTTGGATGCCGCAGCCTTGTGGTCTTTGTCGATAATCGCGTTCTGGCAACGGGAGACACTTTGTAGGATGTCGATGGCCGGATAGTGGTTCTGCTGGGCGAGTTTTCGCGAAAGGATGATATGGCCGTCGAGGATGGAGCGCGTCTCGTCGGCGATCGGCTCGGTCATGTCGTCGCCTTCGACCAGGACGGTGTACAAGGCGGTAATCGACCCTTTGTCCGAATTGCCCGCCCGTTCCATCAGTTTAGGAAGTTCGGAGAAGACGCTGGGCGGGAAGCCGCGACGGGTCGGCGGCTCGCCTGCGGCGAGTCCGATTTCACGCTGGGCACGTCCGAAACGCGTCACGGAGTCCATCAAAAGCAAAACCTTCTCGCCCTTGTCTCGGAAAAACTCGGCGATGGACGTGGCGACATACGCCGCTTTGAGGCGTTCCATCGCGCTTCGGTCGGAGGTGGAGCAGACAACCACGCTCTTGCGCATCCCTTCCGGCCCGAGGTCTTTCTCGATGAACTCGCGCACCTCGCGTCCGCGTTCACCGATAAGCGCAAGCACGGTGACATCGGCGGAGGTGTTACGGACAATCTGCGCGAGCAACGTGGATTTGCCGCCGCCCGCAGCCGCGAAAATCCCCATACGCTGTCCCTCGCCGCAGGTCAACATGCCGTCGAGGGCGCGTACGCCGAGCGAGAGCGGGGTCGAGATGATGCGCCGCTGCAGCGGGCTTGGCGGATCGGCGAACACAGGATAGTAACCGTCGGGGCGGATCGGGCCTTTGGCATCGGCGTCGATCGGGCGGCCAAGGCCGTCCAGCACGCGCCCGAGGAGGGAATACCCGACCGGCACCATGTGGACGCGCCGCGTGGGAATCACCTCCGTCTGCGCGGAAATGCCAATCATCTGACCGAGCGAGGTGAGCAACACAGCCTCGCGTGTGAACCCGACAACCTCCGCCTGGACCTCGAAATCTTCCCAGGGATTGCGCAAGATGCAGATTTCGCCGATCTTCACGCCGGGAACGGCGGCTTTGATGATGGTACCGATGACCTGGATCACGCGCCCCTTCACCTCGACGGGTTGCGCGTCTTCGACCGCCCGGTCCAGCATTTGCAGGATGTAGTCAAACGACCCCGCCATCAAACACGCCTTTCAAAATTCTTTTTGATCGATTTTTCGATCGCGGCGAGCTGTCCGTCGATCGAAGCGTCCACCGTTCCGGCCGCGGTCTCGACCACGCACGCGCGACCGTCCAATTTCCCATCCTCCGCAACCTCGATGAAGTTGAGCGAGGGGAAGTCCTTCAAGATGTCGTTCAACCGCCCTTTCACGACAGGCACCATCTTCGGGTTCACGCGGACGGTGATCTGCTGCTGGTTGCGGACGACGGCTTTCATCGCCTTTTTCGTAACCTGGACGACCAGTTCTTCGTCGCCGATTTCATCGACGCACTTCCGGAGCGCCTTCATGACGATCCCGCACATGGTGTCTTCGACGTTTTCCATGAACTGCACGGTGCTTTCAAGCAGATCCATCTTCTGCATCGTGATTTCCATTTTGCCGTCGGCGAGACCCTTGGCATAGCCCTCCTCGCGGGCGGCGTTCATCACGTCGTCGAGTTTCGCGATTTCGGCGACATCGGCCGCCTTGACCAGGCGCGATGTCGTCTCCAATGTGAACGACTCTTTCTTCACGAGCAACATAGCGAATGTTCCTCCGGAAACTGCAGTTCCAACAGCCTGTACACCAAATCCAGCCCGACCTCCCCGTCCAACGGGAAAAAACCCGCTTCCAGTGCAACGGGAAAACGCAACCGCTGCCGATCCAGCAGGGGGCCGGGAAGCCTTTTCAACGCGGTCATCAACAGGCGGAACCCCTCGAGCGTAAACTCCGTCCCTCCGGTTTCAGGAAGCCGCCACTTGTGGAAATACGGCGCGATGCGGAACACCTCGGGATAGACGCCGGGCAACTGCGCCCGGAACGAGCGGACTTTCCCTCCGTCGATTTCCCGCTTCAACCGATCCGCGTCCGCCAAGGCCGCAAGCCAGAGCGCAAGCCGCCGGAATGTTTCGGCGGGCAGCAGCAGGAGGCGGCTTCCGTCGTCTTTCGGGAAGGTATGGAAGAGCGGGCGGACCGCCAGCCGTTCCTGCACGAACGCGGCGACACGGGGAACCTCCCGGAGGGCAACGGCGTGGCGGCCGCACGCCGCGACGACACGTTCGTCGTCGATCAGCGCGGCGAAACCGTACAGAAACCGGCGGACAAGCGGCCAGCGCCGTTCGTCGCGCACAAGTTCCCGCGCCTGCTGGATGGTGAGTTCCCCGTCCATTTCCTATCCGTTCTTCCTTCCGGTTTTGTCAGCCGTCTTCCGTTTCGGGGGTGCGTCGCGGAAAAGCGTCACCGAAATCTTGCTGTAGTCAAGCCCCTCGATGGCGTTCTTGACCAGACTCTTGATTTGCGGAACGAAATCCGCCATATCCACGTCGTACCGGTGGTGGATGGCGACGGCGGCGGAACTCGGTTTCGCGTTCTTCGCGAAAGGGTCGTTCTCCGGCAGCACGACATGGACGCGCGCGTCCACGACGCCATCGATCTGCGAAATCGTCCGGGAGAGATCCTGCGCCAACGCGTCCATGAACCGGATCCGTTCCTCGGACGGGGACGAGACCATGCCGGTTTTCTTGAAGCTCTCGGCGACGCCCTGGTACTGCCGGCGCGGCAGTCCCGCCTGCTCCAAGATCCCCATCGCGCGGGCGAAGTGCGACGCCCCGATCATGACGTTCCAGGTCCCTTCATCGCCCGGCGTCTTGCGGCTGTCAATCCCCTCTTCGCCCAACGCGGCGATAATGGTGTTCGCCTGCCGCTCTTCCAGCTGCGAATACAACGTCGTCTCCTCTTCGCAACCCGTCAACGCCAGCAACGCCGCGCAACACAAGGCCATCCGAATTTTCATCTCTCCAACTCCTTCACGTCGCGATCCACTCGCGTTCGCCTCCCCGGCTCGCTTTCACGAACCGGCTCCAGCGCGCATCCGCCTCTTCCGTCTTCCCGAGCATGCGGAGGGCGCGCGTCTCCAGCAGCGCCTCGGCGCGTTTGAGTTCCGGGGGAAACTCGCCCGAACGCACGACATCCAGCGCGGCAACGGCCTGGCGTTCCTCCAGCAGAAGGTCCGCAAGCATGGCCGCAACCACGCCGTCGCGCGGATTCTCCTCCGCCAGCGCCTCCAAGACGTTGCGCGCGCGAACTCCCTGCCCGTGACGGGCAAAGAGCCACGCCGCTGTCAACAGCAGCTGCCTTTCCTCTTCGTCCACGCGTCCCCCGTCAGCCGTTCTTCACCAGCGTCTCGACCGCGGAACTCGCCTTCTTGGCGACGTTCGTCACAACCTCCTGCTGGAAACTCAGGTTGGCGACCTCGTACTGCAGCTCCGTCAACGCGGCCACTGAGGGCGAGTGCCCAAGACGCCGTTCGGAGAGTGCGTGGATGCGATGCAGAATACCTTGGTTCAGGTCTTGCGCCGAACGCCATGCCTCGCCGATCTGCTGGGCGAACGGTACGGGATCCGGTCCGTCCTGTCCCATCGCCGCCTGGAAGGCGTTCACCGCGTCGGCATCGGCCGCACGATCGACCGCCATCTCGTTCAAGAGGGCCATACTCTGCGGGGCCTGGACGGCGCGGATCGCCTCAACCATTCCCACGTCAATCATTTGACGTTTCCTCCTATGTCGGACAAGAGTCCGCTCGCGAGGTTCGCGGCGGCCTTGTCATTCGATTGTACTGCTTCCGTGAGGCATCCGACCGCGTCGTCCTTCCGTCCGGCACGAATCAACGCCATGCCCCGGAAGGCTTTAAGCATGGCCGAATCCGGCCATTTCACCAACGCCTCCCTATCCAGAAACGACAACGCGAGGTCGAAGTCCTGGACACTGATCATCAGGATGGCTTTCGCAACGGCGACCGAGACCTCGTCGGGCCGGAACGCCTCAAGGGCGGCGAGAATCCCCGCTGCACTCTTGAAGAAATTCTTCCCAGTCGCGACGAGGGCGGTCTGGAGCAGGAGGCGAGCCTCCTCCTTCTGCAAGTCAAACGAACAATACGACATTCAACCGTTACCGCATATTGGAGGCGATCGAAGAGAGCGCGTCCGCCATGTTCTTATGGATGTTCGTCATTGTGGTCAATGCGAGGTTCCACTGCTGCAGATCGTACTGGAGCTGCTGCAGGTTCGCCTGAACATCCGGGTGTTCCTGGTAGGTCTTGAGGGATTCGTTCAAACGCTGTTCCAGCGTCGCAACGGCGTTGAAGAGCGCGTTGTAGACGTTGTCGAGGTGGATGACATTCGTCGTCGAACTGTTGACGCGCTCAATCGTCATCTCGTTATTCAGCAGCGGAACAAGTCCCGTGCCATTGTGTTCAAACGTACCCGAATACGAATAATCCGACATTTCCTGTACTCCTTCGTTTACTTACCTTGTCTCTTGTCCACACACCCCGGCGACACCCGCCGCCGAAGTGAAATTCACCTTGCCATCGCGAGCCGCAGAATCTTCCGCGCCACGACGTTCGCCTCTTTCAGTCGTTCGCACCTGACGTACTCGTCCGGGGGAAGCCCCGCCGAGAACGCCTTCTTGAGCCGTTCTTCCAACCCGACCAACACCGCGTCGTACTTCGCCAACGCCGCCGCAGCGTCCGGACCGGACAGCTCCCGTTCCAACTCCGTCAAGCGTAACGGTTCCCCGTTTCCCGTCACGGTTTCCATACGGTACGCTCCTCTCCTTTGCGCAGGATCACCCTGTCCGGCTCGATCTTCTCGATCTGGAAACCGCCCACCATCGCGCCTTCCGCCGCGCGCGAGCCGTCGCGCAGGACAAGGCAGGGATAGGGCTTGGTGATTATGCCCGCCACCGGGTTCTTCGGCGTCGGCATCCCCTTCCGCGCCACGGTGTCGAACGGCGTCGAAGCGCCGGACTTCACCGCGCGGTATTCCGTCGGCTTGGTCGAGGTGCGCCCGTCTCCGCAAACCACCGCCGTATCGTCCACGATCCGGACGTGGTTGACGTCCGAACAGATGGAGGCAACCGTGCGCAGCAGCTCTTCCTTCGTCGCCGCCTTCCCGCCGATCGCGACCACGCGATTCGTCGCGGCGAGAAGCTTTACGCGCCCCTCCGTCGCGACAAACAGCAACGCCTCCATCCCCTCGCGCAACGTCTCGTCGTCCGAGAAGTCAAGAACGAGCGCCGGATCGATCGCATAGGCATCCCGCATGGCTTCCAATTTATCGCCGCGCTTGGCGAAGTTACCCGAAACAATCCTCACGCCATCCTTTTCTTGCACGGTGAACCCGTGTTTGGCCGCCCACGACTCCAGTGTCTCCGGATCTGTCTTCCCGTCCGTTTCCGATGGCGTCACGGTATCGCCGCCCACCCCCTTCTCGAAGTACGCCCTCCAGAAGGAACCGTATCGCAATGCCAGAAAATACCCGCCGACAAAGAAAAGCAGGAACAGGAGCAACACCAGCAACACCGTCAGGCAGCCGGCAAAACGGCGCCGGGGACGCGGCGGTTCTTCCCGCGGCGAGGAGGGCGCGGGAGGCGGCGGAGCCGGGGTCACTTCGGGCGCCGGGGCGGGATCCGGCGCGGACGCGGGTGCGGGTGGCGGGGGCTCGCGCCAGGGTTCACCTTCCACGCCGATCGCGAACGTCGTGCCGCCCTCCGTGACCGGACGGTAGGGTTCAAGGCGCTTCGCCTCGCCATCCGGAAGGAGGCGGAGGCTTACGCCGTCCGTCGTTGTCTCCAGCGCGAACGCCTCTTCGGCAAGGGCGGAATCGGCCAGCACGATATCGCACCGGTCGGACGTCCCGAACGTCACGTTGCCTTCGGCCAGGGCGACTTCCGCCCCGGCATTGGCCCCTTGAAGAATTTTCAGGATGAATTTCACGTTCCCGTCCCTATCCGTTCAGTTTCAACCGGCCTAACGGCTGGATGTTGATTTCGCTACTCAGTTCCTGGAAGGACAACACGGCGAGTTCGTAGTAGTCCTTCTCGATCATCTTCCGGAAGTACCGGCGGATATCGACAGAAACAATGATTACCGGCTTCTGCGGCACACGGCTGATGTCCCCGATGGTGGACTTGACCGTACCGATAATGCGCCTGACGTTGGTCGGATCCATCGCGAGGTAGCTTCCGCCTGAGGTCTGCCGCACGCTCCTGCGGATCATCTCCTCCAGGGACGGGTCTAGCAGATACGCCGCTATCAGGTTCTGCCCGCCGCTGAACTTGTAGGAGATGTACCGGCTCAACGCGCTGCGCACGTATTCGACGAGGAGGACGGTGTCTTTCTCCTTCTGCCCCCATTCGATGAGCGTCTGCGTGATCTGCTTAAGGTCGCGGATGCAGATGCCTTCCTGAACGAGACGCTGCAGCACGTCGGTGATTTTCTGGAGCGGCAGGACGCGCAAGACCTCGCGCACCAGTTCCGGCGCCTCCTTCTCCATATGGTCGAAGAGCAGCCGCGTCTCCTGGATGGAGATGAACTCGTGCGCGTACCGTTTCAACACACCGGAAAGGTGGTACGTCAACACGCCGTTGATGTCGAGGTAGCGGATGCAACCGGCGTCGAGATCGGCTTTTCGCGACTCCTCCACCCAGCTCGTCTCCCAGCCGGAGAGGAAGGGCTTGCCCGCCGTGAAGGGGATACCCGCCGCCGTGAGGTTGTCCGGCGTTTCGAGGGCAAAGACGTAGCCCCGGTTGAGTACGCCTTCGGAGACGGGGACTTCGTTCACCAGGATACGATACTTGCCGTCCCTTACCGTCTCGTTCAGGCTCAGGTTGATACCGGGGAACGGGACGCCGAGATCGTGGTAGAGCGCGCGCCGGACGTCGATGATGCGGTTGTTCAGTTCCTCGTAGGTCAACGCCGTGCGGATGGTGGCGTCGATATCGACGATGAGCGGCGTGACCATCGCGAAATCGTCCCCCTCCTTCTTCGGCTTCTTCGGCGCGCCCGCCGCCGAGGAAGGTTGCGCGGCTGCCAGCGGGTCCACGCCCGCCGCCTCCTGCGCCTTGCGCAGCTTGGCGCGGTACACGAGCGAATACCCGACCAGCCCGACGGCCAGCGCCAATCCGAAAATCTGGAATTTCGGGAACCCCGGAATCAGGCCGATCGCGACAAGCATCAACGATCCGAGGAGAATCGCCTTGGGCTGCGCGAAGAACTGGTTGATGATGTCCTGTCCGAGCGGTTTCGCGCCTTCGTCTCCGACACGTGTGACGATCACGCCGGCGGTGATTGAGACCAGCAGCGCGGGAATCTGGGAGACCAATCCGTCGCCGATCGTCAAGATGCCGTAGGTCTTCACGCACTTGCTGATGTCCCAGCCGTTCATGAACGCACCCACGCAGATACCGCCGATGATGTTGATGGAGGTCATGATGAGACCGGCGATGGAGTCGCCCTTGACGAACTTCATCGCGCCGTCCATCGCGCCGTACAGCTGGGATTCCTTCGCCAACTCGCCGCGCCGCGCACGCGCCTCGTTCAGGTCGATCGCCCCCGCGCGCATATCCGCGTCGATGGACATCTGTTTGCCGGGCATGGCATCCAAGGTGAAACGCGCCGCCACTTCGGAGACACGTTCCGAGCCTTTCGCGATCACGACGAACTGTACGATGGTGATGATGAGGAAGATGACCGCGCCGACGACGAAGTTACCGCCGACGACGAAATTGCCGAACGTGTAGATGATCTCGCCGGCGTTCGCCTTGAGCAGGATCAGGCGCGTCGTCGTCACGTTCAGCGCGAGGCGGTAGAGCGTGGTGAACAGCAGCATCGACGGGAAGGTCGAGAACGCGAGCGCACGCGGCAGGTAGAGCGAAAGCATCAACATCACGGTCGAAATCATCAGGTTGACCGAGATGAGGAGGTCTACGACCGGCGTCGGCAGAGGGATGATCAGCAAACCGATGATGGCGACGACCAGAAACGCCAACACGAGGTCGCCGTATTTGCTGAATACATTTGAAAAACCTGTCCAATCCCTGCTCAACCCGGTCCTCCTCACGTTTCAAGCAACGCGGCGCGATACTGATCCAGTAGCTCCGTATCCGCCAACAGGTTTTCCAGTTCACGGGCGGCCGCATCCGCCTTGCCGCCCCGTTTCCGCCGCAGCGAGCGAATGGTCTTCAACGCCGCCGAACGGAACCCGTTCGACGTGCGCAGAAGGGGGGAGTTCCCCGCCGCCGCGAGCGCCGTCATAATCTCGCTTCCCAACGAAGTGTTTGTCGGGAAAACCTCCTTCAACGTCTCCGTCACCGTGGTCGAACCGGGCAGGAGCGGGCCTTGCGTCTGCCCGGCAGTCTGCCCCACGGGACCGTGCGTCCAGTCCGCCGTCGAAATACCCGTATCGAAACGGACGCCGCTTGTCACGCGATTCAGGTTCATGCGCCACCTCCGAATCCGTTCACGAGCGGCCAGAGGCCGGAAAAGACCTGCCAGAGCACCGTTCCCGTCACGTCGCGTTCGGGGAACTTCACCAGGAAAAGCGCCTGTCCCGTTTTCCGCAGGTACGCGGTACGTAACGGGAAGGGGAAGCGGTTGCCGGGATGCGAGGCGACCAGCAGCTTTTTGAGCGCCGCCCCGGTCGGCTCGATCCGCAGACGGACTTGGAGGCAGAGGGCGTCGCGCGCATATTCGAGCGCGAGGGTCACGCCGTTCTCGAACGTCGCCGCCGCCGCGCCGCGCTCGTTCAACGCGAAATGCTCAAATCCCAGATGCCGCCCGAACTCGGCTACGGAAGGTGCAATCCATTCCGCGTTCATTCGCGTCCCCCTTCCTTTTGCTGCCGCGCCTCTTCGTCGGCAAGGCGGTCGGTCACGTCTTCCAATAGCTCTTCCGCCGCGGCGGTGAGCTTGAAACGGTCGGACTGGTTCTCGAAAAGACGCGGGGAAAGTCCCCGGAACACCGCCAGCATCTCCCGCGCGAAATCCATCTGCGCCAACAGCAACCGGATGTTGCACGACGTCATCAGGCCGCTCACCTGCGCGGAGGAGACGAACGGTTGTTCGGTCAGGTCGAGGACGCGCCCCGTCAACTTCTCGCCGTCCAGTAGGCTTCGCTCGCCGAACTGGTTCAGCATCCGCGCCACCAGGGCATCCAGCTTGTCCATGACGGTACGCACGACCTCCACGCACTGCAAATCGAGGATGATCCGGCGCAACGCCTCCTGCCCCTGCGACGGCGTGACCGAACGGAGGTCGACACCCGCCGCCGCAATCAGAAACTCGATCGCCTCGCCCATGCGCCCCGCGCCCCGCGAGGCGAGCAGCGAACGGAAACACTGTTGCGGCGTCGAGAAGCCGATCGTCTCGTCCCGGTAGAGCTGGCGGAGGTCTTTCATCTCTTCCGGCGTGGCGGCCCGCTTGTTGACCTCTTCGGCGACGTTCAGCCCGGCCCGCAGTTCCGGACCTTTCGCGCGTTCCAGCTCGCTCTTGGCGTTGCGCATCAGATCGCGCAACGCCGCTTCGCCTTCGCCGAAGGCGTTTTCAAGGCAGTCGAGCATCGCGAACTGGTGGGAGGGGTCGTCCGAACCGCGGGAAAGCTCCCGGAGAAGGTCGGTCACGGAGGGACGCGGTTCCGCCGCACGGAGCATCCGCAGCATCCGCTGCAGGTATTCCGCGCCGGGCATGTCCGGCAGCGTCTTCTCCCACTTCTGGACGGCATCGACGTAGGCGTTCGCCTTCTTCCGGACGTCCCCCAGTTTCCGTTCGGAGACGTCCTTCGCCTCCTTCTCTTCAAACTGGAAGGAAAGCTCTTCCATCGAATCCATCAACTCGGCGGTGGGGTCTGTCTCGACCTGCACGGCAAACCCCATCGCCACGCCCGATTCGACGGAAGGCGCGGTCTTCTGCGTCGAAGCCGCCGCCGTGTCGAACTGCGTGGTCGCGATGGTCTGCCTTAAAATCTGTGCCGCGTCAAGTGCCACTCTTTTCCTTCCCCTGCCTCCCGGCCTTCCGCTGTTTTTCGCGTTCGCGGATCTCCTTCTTCAACTTCTTCATCCGCTCCTCGTGCTGCTCGGAACGGACGGCATCCTCCTCCCGCTCGCGGAGCCGGCGGAATTCGCGTTCTTCATCGTCCGCATCGGACTGGCGCATGAGTCGTTCCTCCCGCACGGTGTCGCGCATCCGCGCCGCCTGGACACTGGTGGGATCGGCCGCGTCGAGTTCGATAATGGTCGGAGAAAGGATGAAAAGCCGCTGCACCTGTTCCTCTTTCGTCGAAACGCCGCCGAAAAGCCACCCAATCCACGGAATGTCGCGCAGGTAGGGGATCCCCCACCCCGCCTTCTCGCGGACGGTACGGAAGTAACCGGCCAGGATGATCGACTCCGACTCGCGCACGGACGCCTGCGTATTCAGCGTGCTCTGGCGGCTCATCGGCATCGCATCCACGGAGACCGACTCAAAACCGCCGTCCTGAAGCTCCATCGTCAACCAGACACGCGCAACCTCGTTCGTCGATTTCGGGTAGATGATGCGCGGCTTGATGCTGAGCTTCGTCCCGGCGGAGACCTCTTCGAGCGTCGCCACCTCCGTGCCCACCACGCGGGCGTGGTAGCTTTGCGTGTCGGTTATCTCCGCGCCGAGGTTGTTCAAGGTGAGGAGGGAGGTGCGGGAAACGTTCCGCGCCTTCCCCTTCTGCCGCAAGGCAGTAACGGAAGCGGCCAGCCCCCACTTGTCGTGGATGTGCGTGACCGCGCCGGCAACCCCTTTCCCGATCAGGCTTGCCGGCGAGAAAAGGTTCGCGGGATTCTGCCCGACCGCTCCGTCGGTCTTACCCTTCTTTGCGTCAGCCGTCAACGAAAGCTGCCAGTCGAGCGCGTCCTCTCGGCTCATCTCCAGGACGGTGATCGAGATTTCGACCAGCTTTTGCGGACGGTCGAGCTGTTCGATCAGCCGCTCGTACATCGGCATGCGCGTCACCGCGTCGCGCACGATCACGGCGTTCAACCGGTTTTCCGCACGGATGACGGGCCGAAGCTGCGACGAAATCCCGTCCAGCAGTTTCGAGTCCGCGTTCTCGACCCGGTTTGAATCCGCATCGCGCGAACGCTCGCCCCCGGTCGTCCCCATAATCTCCTGCAACAGCTGCGCCACGCCGCGAATCTGGGAGGTCTCCGGGCCGCCGGAACTGAAACTGACCGAATCCGCCCAGGTGTGGGAGAGCGGAAAGATGCGCGTCTCGATCTCGTTGAACGTGCGCATCTGCTTGAGGCGGTCCGCTTTCTGGATGACCGTCATCACCAGCTCGACGTAGCGGGGCGGCCCGGAGACGAGGATCAGTTCGTCGTTGCTCGCCGTCTTGATGGGGAAACGCGCGTCTTCGACCCCCAGTTCGCGAAGCATGTCTCGGACATCGCCCGCTTTCATAAAGGCAAGATCGACCAGCTGCGTGAGGATTTCACCGGCGGAATAGATGTACAACGCAGCACCGTCGTAATACCAGGTGAGATTGTGCATCGTGGCGACCCGCTCCAGAAATTCCTGCGCGGGTACATCCTTGAAATCCCCCGAGAACGTGCCGCGCACGTTATCGCTCATCACCACGCTCAACCCTTCGGAGACGGCGAACGTGTCGAATGCCTCACGGACCGGCATCTGCCGCGCGATCAACGTATACTTCTCCGAACGCCAAGGGATCTTTCGTGCGGGCTGAACGGGCACCGCATCCACATCCGCCAGTATTTCCGAGTTACCCGGTATTTCCAACTTTTCCGGGCTTTCCGGTTTTTCCGGAATATCCGGTTTTTCCGGAATATCCGGTTTTTCTGGTTTTCCCGGAATATCCGGCTTTTCCGGGCTTTCCGCTTTCTCCTGGCTTTCCGGCTTTTCCGGTGCCCGCGCCAAGTCTTCCAGAAGCGGTTCAAGAGGGATGCGCGTCTCGGCTAGGCAAAACGAGGCCGACACGCAGAAAATCAAAACGGGTATGCGCTTCATGGCCGTATCACCACCTCCGGGAAGGAAGGCTCCGGGGCATCGAATTCCGCGACGCGGGCGCGCCACCAGTCCCAAGAAGCCGTGAATTGTTCAAAGAAAGTCCGCAAGGCCAGACGCGGCAGATTGACCGGCGCGGCCTGCCAGAGGATGATCGCGTCCTCCTGCGGGTCGTAGGCAAGCGTCGCCTCCTCGCGCAGGATGCGTCCCGCCGCGTACCCCGCCAGCGTCGCCGCGCGTCCGGGATCATCGCCGAAAGGTGCAAGTGTCGCGCGCAAGAGCAGCCTGCCACCGGATTCTTCGGCCGTGATCTCCTCGCCATCCACGTTAAAGACGGCAAGGGGGGCGTCCCCCGAAACAGGATCCGGGTAACCGATGGCGTTGGCGAGTCGAACCGTTGCGCGTTCCTGCATGGTGTCACACCCCTAGATGTTCGTCGCCATGTTCGTGGCGGCCGTTCCATAGGCGGCGATCACGCCGCTGGACATGTTGTAGGTGACATCGCGCCAGTTGATCAAGCTTTGGAGATTGATGGCATCCTGCTGGCTCATCGTGTTGGCGGAATCCATCCGCTGCCGTAAGACGGTGAACACTTGGACCCGCCTGTCGTAGGTGTCGATTTCGCTCGGAAGCGCACTCTCCGAAATCCCACACTCCAGCGTGAGGAACTGCTTGATGGTGCAGTTCGCCGGAGCCTTCCGCGGCCGGTAGCCGTCGGGCAGGCTGGCACGGGAGGAGAAGGTCGCGTTGCCGGAGACGATCTGCTCCACGACATCGGCCATCACCTCCATGTAGCCGTTGTTCTGGGTCATCTCGTTCATCATGGCGACGCTTCTGGCTTCGAGCGCGGCCGCTCGCCGGATGCACACCGCCGCAACCAGCTGCGGGAGCGTCAACGCACTTGTCCCGTTGACCCCGTACAGGTTCACCGCGTCCGCCCCGGCGGGGGCGTAGGCGTTGACGCCGATTTGAGTCTGGATAATACTCGACATGACGTTGCCTTAGAGGTTGTTCGCGTTACCGATCAACACCGTGTTGAGGCTCTTGAGGATGTTGGACACCAGGTCGTAGGTCTGGTCGCGCTTCGCGGTCAACGACTGGAGCTGGATCAAGAACTCCTGGCTGATCGTGTTCAGCGAGTCCATCTTGTCCTCGATGGACGAGACCACCGCCTCGATCGTCGCGGCGTTCCAGTTGCCGGTGGTCGCCGCGGCGATGCCGTTGTTCTGGAGGAACGCGGCGTAGGTCGTCGTCGTTCCCGACATCGTCGTGTATGTCTGGGAAGAGTTGAACGAATCGCCGCTGTCGACGATCGTCTGCTCGATCGCGGTCAAATCCTCCAGCAAGACCGTGTTCGCGTTCATGTCTTCCATCAGATCGATAATCTGCTCCTCCAGCGACGCGGCCCGCTGCAGGCAGATCGCCATCGCGAGCTGGCCGATGGACATCAGACGGGGTGAGCCGTCGACGTTCACTACGTTTTCCAACGTGTAGACGTTCGCCTTCAGGCGTTCGCCCGTCTCCGTGCTGTACATGGACAACTGGATCTGTCCGGTCGAAAAACTCATCTTCTAACCTCCTTGCCTAGCCGATGTTCTGAATGAGGTTGCCGCGCGTGTCGCTGACGTTCCGCATCAGTTCCGTCGCCGCCGAATACGCCTGGTCGCGGCGGTCCACGAGCGACTGCAGCCGCGTCATGTCCGTCTGTGCCTGGTTGTTCAACCCGTCGATCTTCGATTTGACGAGCTGGA
This sequence comes from Kiritimatiellia bacterium, assembly GCA_017962315.1. Classification (GTDB taxonomy): domain Bacteria; phylum Verrucomicrobiota; class Kiritimatiellia; order RFP12; family UBA1067; genus RGIG8368. The sequence goes on along the minus strand of JAGCVN010000019.1, from coordinate 7,085 downwards.
CGTATTTCTCGACATTCGACTTGGAAATGGAATTGTTCCCAGTGTTGACCGTCACGCCGCAAGCCTTCAACGCGGCGACGGCCGCCGCAGAGAAATTGCCGCTCGTCGTGGTATTCCCGGAATCGTCGCTGCCGAAATTCGCCTGCATACCGGAGAGGGTCGAAAGCGCCTCGCCAAGCTTGTCGAGCAGCGAGTTGCGGTTGCGGATGCGGCTCGACAACGGCTGGATTTCGTGCTCCACCGTGGTGGCACGGTACTTGGTCACGCTGGTCAGCAGATCTTGAAAATCCACCTGCGTCCCGTTCATCGTGTAGTCGTACGCATCGATGCCCCAAGAGGCAATCCGATCCGAGTTAATGGAGTTCGATTGAATCGTAGCCATGACATCACTCCTTTCCGTTACTGAATGTTCCGTATACCGGCGGACAGCGAAGCGTTGACCTTCTTGACCAGTTTCGCCGCCAGTGAATACGACTGGTCACGCTTGGCGAAATACCCCTGCAACGCCACAAGGTCCTGCTGCAGCTGGTTATCCTCGCGGTCCGCCGCGTACTGTACGTCCGTCTGAAGCTTGGAAACCTCGCCGTTCTTCACTTTCCCGTTCGAACCGCTGATCGAGATGTAGCCGGCGGCCCCCGTCAACCCGTACTGCGTCAAGATATCCTTCGCTTCCGCAAGCCCGGAGGTCGCCACCGTGTCATCCACCTTGGACTTGCTGGTAAACTTCGCGCCCGCCTCTGCAACGTAGGCCAGCACCTGTCCGAGGTCAGTAAGCTTGCGCTCGCGCATCCGGACCGCATCCGCAACCGCGCCTGTCATCACCTCGATCGCCACCGCCCGCTGGATCGAGGCAAACGCAACCGCCGCCGCAAAGTCACGATGTTCCACGCCTTCCAAGGTATAATCCACCTGCTGCTGGCCGTAAACCCTCAGACCGGCGATATTTGTCGTCTCGATGGTTGCCATAGGATACCTCCTTCCCTCACCCGGCGCATTCAACACGGCATCCCGACCATCGGGGTGCCTACATCCAACATCCACAAAAGACGGTACATTTTCGCATATTTTCCCCCAACTTGACAAGGAAAAACGGAATGGAAAATACCGTGTTTTCAATACACAGCATTCCCCATGATGACGAACAGCGAACCGTCGCATCCGTTAACGAGAGCAAACCGTCTCGACGTGCCGGATGTTTCGGCTTTCAAAGTTTTTGGAGACTTCGTGCATGAATGTGGAGCTGATTCAGTTAGTAAAGGGCATTTTCAAAATGTGAAACGACGGTTTCTCCGGGAAAGCAACGGGAGGGAAATTTCGCGAGTTTTTTGAACGCCCCCCCGCTCGCGCCTCGGCGCGAGTGATTCGATTCGGATATAACTTGCTATACTGTCCCCGGTAAACCGTGGGGTGAAGTTATAGACGAGAACGGACCGACCGCGCCGCGCACGGGAGCATTCATGGGGATAAATGGCATTTTATAGGCAAGCCCGCCGCCCGCGTTTCGCGTGGGAATGTACATGAGGGTAAGTTTCTGAAAACAACCTGAACAACTTGAAAACAACGTTTGGTTCTTCCGCGCACAACCATGCGCGGTTATGAATACGCCGCGCGGTTGCGCGGCGAAAGAAGGATGTTGTCTTTACAAGTTGTTCCGGTTGTCACCAAACGAACTTTTAGGCAAGTATCGATTTTATAGTCCGGGACAGTAGGCGGAGGAATCGGGATTCGTCCATTCAAACGGGAATGTCCGGCATTTCTCTGGCTTGACGGGGTTGATCTTGCAAAGGTTTTCTTCGGTCAGGTAAACACACGCGCCGTCGGGGCGGCTACGCAGCATCAGGCTTTTGCGGTCCGGCGCAAGTTCCGTCTCCGTTTCAAGGAACGCTTCCTCGTCGATGCCGAGAAAGGCGGCGATACGTGCGATTTCCCTCTCATCCACGCGGACGATACCGTTCGGGATCCGGCAACAGGCTCCGCAACGCCGGCAGACGAAATCCACCGGGACACGGCTTGTCACACACATGGCACCCTCCTTCCGCAGGGCTACGGCTTCGGTAGCAACGCGCCGTTTTCCGGGAGGTCTTCCTCCGCCTCCGGTTCCAGCATGGTTTTCCCCGCTTTCGGTTCCGGTTTCGTTTCCGTTTTCGGGGAATCCGAGTCCGTTGCCTCCGCCGCGGCGGCGGGAGGCGTTGGTGGTTTCGGCGTCGGCAGCGAAATCAACTTCACCGTCTGCGGCATGACGATCACCTCGTCGATCGCCAGCCCCTGTTGGACATGGACGCGGACGGGCAACTCGTTCGTCACCGCGTCCGAGCGCGGCGCGACCGCATCAACCGAGAAGAGAATCTGTCCCTCGGTCACGGAATTCACCACTTCAACGCGCCCCTTGATGTCGTAGTCCACCCAGTCCGGCTCCAGCTTCCAACGCGCCTGCGCGGCGTAGGGCTGGGCGACGAGCACGCGGGCGTGTTCGATGTGCCGGGTCGCGGTTTCGGCGGTGATGGTGACCGTGACGTTCATCGTAGAAGGTTCGACGGTCGCGTCCGGCGCGGCGCCGGGCGGGATCAGTTTGACGGCAGCGACGTAGGTTTGCGCACGTCCTTCGACGTTAATCGGCTCGCACTGGATCTTCACCTTGTCCTTGTCCAGCGTACGGAGCGACCGCAGCGGACCGCGCACCACGGCGGTTTCGACGCTGGTCGAAAGCTCGACGCGCCCGCGCGCCTTCCCCTCCACCAAAGGCGTCGCGATACCGAGCTGCAGCGACATCGGGATGTCGAATTCCACCTTCGCAACGCTTGGTTCGATTTTTAGAATGGTCAAGGGACGGGAAAGGCCTCGAAGGTTCGAGCGCCCGATGTCCAGCCGGAGCGTGTCTTCCGTGGCGTTGCTCCGCCAGCGGGGCCGGAGGATGCAGCGGGGGTTGTTCTGGGCCGCCTGGTTCACGTCGGTGAACGACCCGCGCACCGTCACCTGGACGGAGGGCGGATCATACGAGGCGATCACCGCGCCGCCCTTGGCGTTGCTCTGTTTCACCTCTTCGTCGATCTCCACGGGGACGGTGATCGTGCGGACGTCGCTGATCCCGGCGCGGATGGAGAAATAGACCAGCGAGGCGATCAACAGCGAAATCAGTTTCCAGCGGGCGTTGTTCAGCACCTTTTTCTTCAACCATTCCCACATTTTACGCCTCCTTCCTGACACGCCGTCCGGCAAACTTTTTCAACACGCCTTCGTATTTGGAGGCCAGCCATTCCGTGACCGTGAAACCGGGCCGTTTCTGGTCGGTCATCGATTTCGCGATCCAGCGGCGCAACATTTTCTCCGCCTTCTCCGCCGGGTAACGGTGCAGTTCCCCGTTGTAGGCGATCGACACGCTGCCGCGTTCCTCCGAAACGACGATCACCACGGCGTCCGTCTCTTCGCTCAGTCCGACCGCCGCCCGATGGCGCATACCGGAGGAAATCAATTCCGGCTGGTTCGAGACGGGAAAGATGCAGTGTGCGGCGGAAATCAGCCCATTCTTGATCACGATCCCGCCATCGTGCAGGGGAAGCGGCGGCGTGAAGATCGAGACCAGCAGTTCACGGCTGATCCTCGCCTCCACCTTGACCCCGGATTCCTCGTAAGCCGCAAGGGATATTCCGCGTTCAAAGGCGATCAAGGCGCCGAGCCGCGCCTCCGCGAGATAGAGGATCGAGCGGGTCAATACCTCCGGCACGAACGCATCCTTCCGCGTAACCGCGTTCCCGAAAAGGCGTTCCCCGCCGATCAGCGCAAGACCGCGCCGGATCTCCTCCTGGAATACGACGATCATGCTGATGATCAACGCGACGATCGTCCAGAAGAAAATCCGTCCCAGCACGTCCCAGTTGAACAGCCAGATCAAGACGGCGGGCGGCACGACGAAGCGGATGAACCCCATCAGTACCTGCCCCGTCCGCGTCCCCTTGACGTAGTGGATCAGGGTGTACACCACCACGCTCAGAATGAAGATCTGCGCCAGATCGCTTATCCCTACCCGGAAGTTTTCAAACATAAGGCTTCCCACATTCTCAACACTTGACACGTCCCTTTCACGTCATGCACACGCAGGACGGAGGCGCCCTCCTGGGCAGCCCACAGGGCGCACGCGAAACTGCCGGGGTCACGCTCCGACGGCTCCGCCGCCTTGCAGACCTCCCCGATAAACCGCTTTCGTGAAACGCCGGCCAGCACCGGCGCGAACCTCGCAAATCCTTTGAGCTTCCGTAACAGGCAGAGGTTCTGTTCCGTCGTCTTCGCAAAACCGAATCCAGGGTCGATCACGACGGCATCACGGGGAATTCCCCGTTCGACCGCGAAGGCGAGCGCGTCCCGCAACGTCTGCCCGACTTCCCCCGCCAGATCCGTATATCCTGTCAAACCGTCCATCGTGCGGGGGGTTCCGCGACTGTGCATCACCACCAGCCCCGCGCCATGCCGGGCGACGACCTCCGCCATCGCGTCATCTCCCGCGAACGGCAACACGTCGTTGACGATGTGCGCCCCGGAGGTAAGCGCCGCATCCGCCACCTCGGCACGGAAAGTGTCCACCGAAAGGGGAATCCGCATCGCACCGGCAATCCGGCGGACAACCGGCACTATGCGTTTTTTTTCTTCTTCGACGGAAACCTCCTCCGCGCCGGGACGCGTGGAACAGCCGCCGATGTCAAGGATGTCCGCGCCTTCCCGGACCAGTTGTTCCGCCCGCTCAAACGCGGCATCCGGCGTCGTATACCGGCCGCCGTCGGAAAAGGAGTCCGGCGTAACATTCAAAATCCCCATCACGAGAGGCCGGTCAAGCGGCAACGTCAAACCGCCACACCGCCAGACCCGCCCGCCGGAGGGCACGCCGTCGCCGCCCCCCGCTGGATTTGACGCAGAGACGCAGAGGCACCGGGAAGAGGGAGGGGACGGAGGCGCAGATTCCGGCGAGGACCAGAAGGCGGGCGTTCCGGCATGTGCCGGCAAACCACGACACCCGCACAGGATGGCCGTAAACCATCCCGCGGCAAAGGCGATAACCAGAAATATGAGCAATAGAGGCACGTCGAACCCTCATCCGTCCAATGACGGCCAAGAGTGTAAAGCAAACAACAGGAACTGACAACCAAATAATGATGTCGTGCACCCCGTCGCCCCCTCGCGGTTATGGCGGTCTGGCGACTACTTCGCCGTCACCGCCGCGCCGCCCTTGCCCCTGAGGACGGCAGTGCCGTAACCGGTTCCCCCGGTCACGGCTCCGAAGACGCTAAACTTGTTCTTCACGAGCTTTCCGCCTTTCACCGCATAGACCGTGAAACTGCCTTTGAACAGCCCCGTTCTCGCCGTGTACGTCAGCTTCAGCCCGGAAACGTTCGCGCCCGCGATGGCCGCGACGCCGCCCTTATAGGCGACCTTCGCCGCCTTGCCCGCATCCCATTTCGAACCATTCACCTTCAACGGGATGTCGAACGGTGTCTGCTCGATCGCGCCCGGCACGAGACTGAGAAGCTTGCTGTCATCCAGCGAAACCATGCGGTTTCCTGCGAGCAGGCTCCCCTTCGCGCCGATTCCGACCACCTCCCAATCCATCGTGAACGCGGGTTTCACCGTATTCCGCCACGGCGCAAGCGCCCTCACGTCCACCAGCTCGCGGGTGTCCTTGTTGAACCAGGCGACGAATCCAAGGCGGCTCTTCTTCGAGTAGACAACGGGGACAAAACAGTAATCGTCGCCCACCGTCATCTGGACGGACGCCGTCACCTTCGTACCGTCCGCCAACACACCCGAAACCTTCGCCCTACCCTTCGCCGCCAGCGCGATCGTCAGCGTTGAGTAACCGCCCTGTTCGTAGGCGGAGGAATCGCCCGGACCGAACGCAACCACGTAACTCTTTCCGCTGAACTTTGACAACACGGAGAGTGCGGCGGCATCTTTCGCCTTCGCGGCATCCACGCCGCCGTTCAGGATTCCCGCCTTCGCGACCGTCCCGCCGACGGTGTTCGCACCGAGCGTCAGTCCCGCGAGTGCACCGCTTCCCTCGCCCGCGGCGAGATCCATGTTCCCGTTGATCTTTGTTTTCTTGCCGTTCGCGAGCGCGGTGAACGTCAGCGTCGCGGCAGCGGTCGTCTTGCCCTTCGCGGGTTTCTTCACCGCCAACGTGAACGTTCCCACGATCAGGCCGTCATCACCCGTCGCATACCCGTTGTAGGCCATCCCTTGTACGACCGACGTCCCGGTCCCGTCGTACTGCGCCGCATCGCGCAGAGGTGCCTCCGGCTGGGGGACGGTTGCAAGCGAGACCCACCGGGCAGACACCCCCAAACCGCCTGACTCCGCGATACTTTGCAGTTTGAAGAACGACTGGTAATGATCCTCTGTGTAATAAATCTGGCGTTGCGGCGTGAAAACGATTCGTTTCCCGCCCCGTTGGCTTTTGTATGTGTCAATGTCGCACTCGCGGTACGAACCAGGCGGCAGCCGTTTCTCGTAATTCCTGAAATCGTCCCCGCCGATACTTTTCCCCGGCGCGTAGGGTTCAAGCGAACCGCCTGTCCAGCCCAGCGCCTGCGCCTGAGACTTCGTGATAAAGTTCAGGGGAAGCTTCCCGTAGGTGACAATATAGAGGGCCACCTGGTCACGGCTGTAGTAAAAGCCGTCCTCCTGAACCGCCGTATTCTTTTGTTCTATCGCATACGACGGCAAGAACACCGCTACGCATACTGCTACTGTTACTGCTATCCGCTTGTTTATTTTCGTCCCCGATTTTGTAGCATTTCTACCCCCGCTTCGCAAGGGCAATTTTGTGAAAGTTGTACAATCAAGTGAGTCAAATCGGAAACTGGGTGGCTGATTGACGGGCCTTTCATTTCTCGACAATCTTTCTACGTCCCGTAACATAAAAGTCTTTGATTGGTTTAGGTCTTGTGGTCACGGCCTGCTCAACCAACCTGTAGAACAATTTTTCCCGATGCATGGATGTCCTCCTGTTGAACCTGAAAGCGAACTCGTCAAGGTATCCCGCAAGGTGCATAGGGGTGACTGCACCTTGGTGAGTTCCAAGTAGCCATCGCTTGAGCAAC
>JAGCVN010000018.1 GCA_017962315.1 Kiritimatiellia bacterium | reverse complement strand
GGAATGTAGATGAGGGTAAGTTTCTGAAAACAACATGAACAACTCAAAACAACGTTTGCTTCTTCCGCGCACAACCATGCGCGGTTATGAAAACGCCGCGCCGTAGCGCGGCGAAAGAAGGATGTTGTCTTTACAAGTTGTTTCGGTTGTCACCAATCAAACTTATAGGCAAGCCCGCCGCCCGCGCTCGCGCACGGGAATGTAAATGAGGATAACGTTGAAGAATCACTACAAAGCAAGGGGCGCGGGTTTTCCCGCGCCCCTAAGAATGGAGCCAACCAAGGGATTCGAACCCATGACCTGATCATTACGAATGACCTGCTCTACCAGCTGAGCTAGGTTGGCTCAAAAGTGGCACCCCCTAGCGGAGTCGGACCGCTCTTCCCAGGATGAGAACCTGGTGTCCTAGCCGATAGACGAAGGGGGCTAGTCGTCTTGGTGCACCTGGGGGGACTCGAACCCTCAAGCCTCTCGGCACAAGAACCTGAATCTTGCGTGTTTGCCAATTTCACCACAGGTGCGCAAAACGGGGTGCAGTATGCCAGAATCCCCATGTTGCGTCAAGCGGGAAATGGAAAAAATTTTCGTGTAACTTTTCCTCCGCCCTTTCGTAACCAGAGTGACAAGGAGAAAAAAACCATGATCAACATCCATCCTTTTACACCCACCCAGTCCAACATTCCGACCGCACCGGATTCCTTCACGGCAGAGGCTTCCGGCACATCCCGCAACGGCGGCACCCCCGCCCTGACGGTCATGAACGCGGTTTCCGCCCCGGCGGGGGCGGAGGAAGTGACCGAGGCCGTGGAGGCGGACTGCGCCCGCAGGGACGACGCGCTCGGGAAACTGGTTTCCGCCATCTTCCAGTACCCTGCCCCGCCCATGCCCCAGTTCCGTTAACGTTCCGAGACGAAAGGACAAAACGCCATGCCTCTTGAATTTGCAACTTACCTCTCTAGCGCACGCCAGCTTGTCGCCTCCCGTCCGGCGGATGCCCCGGAAGAAGTCGCCATAGTCTTGAACGGCCATAAAGTCATCGCCGTCCCCGCCAAGGAAAGGGGGGCCGATGAAATCGTGCGGACGAAACACGATTTCATCGAGGCGTTCGTCAGGCAGTTCGGCGAAGGGATGCGTACGGAAGTGGCAAAGCTACTGAACCCGGAAGACGCAAAACCGCTGACCGCGCGCACCATCCTCGCGGCGAACGAAATCGCGTCGGAGGCGACGAAAGGCGAGATGTCCAAACGGCTCGACGCCCTGCTCCTAAAAGCGTCGGAACGAACCCTGACCACCGTTTCAAAAGAAGAATTGCAGAAAATCGCCTCGCTGTACGAGAACGACCCCAAGACGAAAGCGTTCTTTGATTCGCTCGAAGCCACCCGCCAGGCCACCGAAGAGGCGATGGCGAAACTTAGTTCCTTCTCCGGCAAGGAGATCGCCACGGCGATGCGCAGCCGCGGTTCCGCCCTTCCGGGAGACCCGCAGCACGCCCGGAACGAAGAAATCCTTTCCACGCTCAAGGCGGCGATCGACGGGTTCGCCTCGCTCGGCGAAACGTTACGCAAACTTTATAACGCAGGCGACGGCGAACTTACCGAGTTGTTCGAGATCGGCATGCGCTGCCATGCGCGGGCGACGGAAATCGAACGGTTGGCACTCGAACTGAGCGGGCTCGCACAAGACGCGCCAGACGCGCCCCGGCTGCAGACGCTCGCGCGCACGCTCCTCCCGCAGACCGCGATCCAGATGCACGGGACGGAGGCGGCTCTCGACGCACTGCAGCAACAGCTGCGTCCCGTCGCGATCCGGCTCGACGCGATCAAGGAATCCGCCCGGAAAGGCGGCACCACGAACTGGCTTGAAATCAAGGTGCTTCGCGATGAACTGGCACTCGCCCGCGACGCTCTCAGAGACGCCGCAAAAAACGGCATTACCTACCCCGGCGTCGAAGGCGTGTTCCGCCCGGATCCCGGTATCCTGAACGCCTTCTCCAAGCTGCTAGACCAGATCGAGCAGGACATCCGCAGCGTAACGGAAGACCTCGCCCGGATATCGGGGCAGAAGTATCTCGACGAGACCTGCCCCAAACTCTCCGACCTGACGCTCTTCTCCAAGTTCCGCGACCTGCTGGGGCTGCTGGGGAGCAAGCAGGCCGTCGAAAACATGGAACAGCTTTTCGACACGATCCGCCGGGTCGCGCTCGCCTGGCTGGAGACGATGATCGATACCGCGATCTTTGCCAGCCTGAATAACGCGCTAAACGCGAAAATCCTGAGCGAAACGGCGCAACGGAATTCCCTCCGGATCTTGTTGCAGAACCTGCGCGTCCTGGAAAAGGCGCTCTCGGGGAAACACCTTACGGCAGATGAAAAGCGGTTGCTTCCGCATGAAGCGGTCACGGCGATCAACGGACTTTCCGGCGCGACACGCGAAGAATTGCGCACAGCCTTGAAACAGGCGTTCGACTGTGGCGCACTTCAAGCGCTCGCGTCCGCCGACAGGGCCGTCCCGCTATTGGCAAAGCGCCTCTCCCTCATCGCGCAGACGACGCAGCAAAAGGCCGCGCCGAGTCTCGCCAACGACGTACTCCTGCTGAAAGCGTTCAACGGAGAGCTGGACTTCGCCACCGTGGCCGGTGCGCGCGGCTGGGGCGCGACCGAGGAGATGATCGACCTCGACATTTGTGACGCGAACCTCGTCTCCAAAGAGGCGCTTGGTTCGGGACAGGTAAACCAGACCTTCTTCTGCACCTACAAGATGCCGGACGGCACGACGAAACAATACGTGTTCAAGCCGGAACTGGAGAGTGAAATCGGACTGCACAACATGGCGGGCGGAACCGAAGGCTACGACACCATGCAGGCGGTTGTCCATCTCAACGCGGCGTCTTGCAAAGCCGCCGAACTGCTCGGTGCGAAGGGAATCCTCGTGGCCTCAAAGGTGGGGGCTGTCAAAGGCAAGTTCGGTCTTTTCATGGAAGTCGCGAAAGGCATTTCCCTCGCCGATGTCAATAATGTGCTCAACCAGATACAGATGGTTCCCTCCACCGCGAAAAAACTGATTCCCAAGCTGGGGAGACTCTCCCCCACTTACGTAAACAACCTTCCGAAGGAAAAGTACCGCATCCTCGCGGGAAACTACCTGCGCGAGGGGCTGAACCTTGAATGGAGCGACTGGCTGGGCGGGCAGAGCGACCGCCACTGGGGTAACTACATGATCTACGTCGGAGATGACCTCTCGGTACAGATCAAGGGCATCGACAACGACCTGTCCTTCCCGGAATGGCGAACCGGCATGACCAAGTTCCATCTGGAAGGCAAACATCTGTCGAAATTCCTCTCCGTCCTCGGCGTATCGGACGCGGGGGACGCGGCCCAGCTGCCGGGCGTCTCCCTCGGCTCAGATGGACAGTCACTCGACATCGACCTCTCCCAAAACTGGGGGCTGTCGGAACACATCCGCCAGACGGTCGGTGTCCAGGTGATCACCCTTCCTTCCGCAATCTCAGAGGAAATGTACGCGAAGCTGATGGCGCTGGACGCCGACCGGACGAAACTGCGCAACGAGTTCGATCCCCACATTTCAGAGAAAGCGCTCCGGGCGACGGAACTCCGACTGGATGAGATGGTCGCCCACGCGAAGAAGCTGAAAGAGAAGGGTATGGTGATCAAGGCGGACGAATGGTTCATCCCGCAAAAGCAGAAACAGATCGTCCGCGCACAGAAGCCGAAACTGACCGACCCGTCGGGCAACCAGATCCAGCGGCAGTTCTACCACTCGGGAATCTTTATTCGTGATTTCAACTCGATTTTTGGACGCGGGATTGTGTAGGAAGGGCAATGGAAGCCGAATTCGAGAACGGGTTTGCGAAAGTGGGCGACGGCGAATGGATCGCCGCCGCCGGAATGCCCGCCGCCTTCAAGGGAACGGTTTCGCCGTTGCGGGCGCGGCGGCCTGACGGCGTCTCCTTCTGGCGGGGGGTCATCCATCCCGACAAGCGCCGCCTCGCATTCCTTTCGCTGCAGGGCACGATGTGGTGCGCGGTGAAGGCGCGGCCGTTCCTCACGCGGATCGACCTGGGCGAGCGCGTACACGTCCTGACGGAAAAACTTCTCCTCGCCCCGCTGGCATCACGCCGCGATTCACGGCTGGTGCGCGTGATTCCCTTCTCCTTCAGGGGGGCGTTCTGCGCGACCTCGCTGGAGACGGGATGGGTGCTGACCGCCACGGCCTCGCGTGTGACCAAAACCGTACTGGGCGAAGACGAAACGCTCGCGGTGAAACCGGAGGCGGCCGTGGCCTGGACGGGGAACGCGCCGACGGGATTCTGCCCGCGCCTCCGTGCGCGCGACCTTTTCCTGCCCCGTGTCCCCAAGTGCCTCGCGTTGCATTTCCATGGCCCGGCCATCGTCTGGTTTGAAGGGAGTTGAATGGCATACGCGGATTTCCATCGAATCATTCTTGCCTTTATCCTGGCCGCCGTGCGGATCGGCGGTGCGATGGCGATTTGCCCCGCGACCTCCAGTTCGATGATCACCGGCGTGGCACGGCGGACGGCGACGCTCGCCTTCGCCGCGCTGCTCGTGCCCTACGTGCAAGCCCGTATGCCGCCAGAGGGAATCCACACCCTGGCCTTCACGCTCGTCGCACTGAAAGAGGCGCTGGTCGGATTCCTGATCGGCTTCTTCGTCGCCATCCCCTTCTGGATCGCTGAGAACGTCGGAAACTTCATCGACAACCAGCGAGGCGCGACGATGGGCGAAGTCTATTCCCCGCTCTCCGGTACGCAGGTCTCGACCACCGGCATCTTCTTTACGCAGATCGTCTCGACCATCTTCTTCGTCGGCGGCGCCGTCTTGATTTTCCTCGCCGCCGTCTACCGGAGTTACGACCTCGTCCCGCTGTTCAGCGACCGCTTCCTCGCCGCCGCGCCGGACGCACACTTCTTCGTGCTCGATACGCTCGACGGCATGATGCGTACGACCTTCATCATTTCGGCACCCGTGATCATCCTCATGTTCCTCGCAACCATCGGGCTCGGATTCGTGAACCGCACGGCACCACAACTCAACGTATTCTTCCTTTCCATGCCGATCAAGTCGGCACTCGGTGTCGCGTTCCTCATCATCTACCTCCAGTATATCCTCGATATGCTGATGTACACCAACGACAGCGCGATCCTTGGCCCGTTGATGCGGATCGTGGGCGGATGACACACTTTTCAAACCATCAGGAGAACGACATGAACATCACAAAGAAACTGGATGAGACGAAACTGACCGTCACCGTGGACGGCAACATCGACACCGTGACCGCGCCGCAGCTCGACAGCGAGTTGAAGCTGGACGGCGTCACCGACCTCACGTTCGACATTTCGGGTGTCGTCTATGTTTCCTCCGCCGGGTTGCGCGTCTTTCTCTCCGCCTACAAGACCATGACGGCGAAGAAAGGGACGATGACCATCAAAGGTACGCAACCCGCCGTCCTTGACGTCTTCAAGATTACCGGGTTTTCAACCATCTTCAACCTGGCCTGATCCCGTCTGAGGAGCCAGTATGAACATCTACCGAAAGTACCGCGTCTGGATCCTGACCACGGCGACGGCGGCCTCCGTTGCCGCGTATTTCCTTTCCAACAGCGTGGAATCGAAACTCGCGCGCCGTCGCGTGGAGTCGATAATGGTGCCTGCCATCCAGGACATCCGAAACGAGATCATCGTCGGGATGGACCCCATCCTCTTCTACCTGGCAGGGGTCGTCCGCGACTCGGTGGGCCACATCACAAACGCAACCACGGAGACCGCGAACCGGCTGCGCAAGGAACTCAAGCTCGACGAAATCAACTTCGTCGATACGAACGGCGTGATCCGCGTCAGTACCCATGAGAGTCAGGTCGGGTACTGGATGGGACAGGATCCAGACCCGACGCGCGCGGCGGGATTCCTCTGCCTCCTGACGAACCACCTCTGGTATACCCAGCCGCCGCGGCTCACCGTCAAGGCCGATGACGTCTATCGGAAATTCGCAGGCATCCGAATGCCGGGGGGCGCGTTGCAGGTGGGGCTTGATTTCTCGCGTCTCACCAAAGACCTTAAACAGCGTTTCGCCCAGGTCACGGCCGACTGGCATATCGGTGAATCCGGCTACTACATCATCGCCAACCGAGCTTCGGGCGAGGTGATTTCGGACGGCAGCATGAGCGGGATCCCCGACACGTACATGGAAGGTGTCGATCAGAAGCCCCCCACCCTGATCGACCTCGGCTTTGAACCGGAGATGTTCTGGCAGGAGCAGAAAGGGTCGTTCAATGCGAACGTCAACGGTGCCCCGGCAATCTGCCGCACGGCGGTGATCCCCGAATCGGGACACCGCGTCTGCGTGGTGATGCCCTCCCGCGAAGTGACACGCACCAAAAACATTTCCGTGGGCACGACGATGTTCCTGTTGCTGGTCGTCATCGTCTTCGTGGCCGCCGCGGCCCTGCGAACCGTCACGTTGCGTGAACGGGCGGAGGAACTGCGCCTCGCGGAAGAAGAACGCCGCCGGAAAGACCTCGCTCTCGCGGCCTCCATCCAGTCCGCCTCCATCCCCGCCGTCTTCCCGCCCTTCCCCCACCTTGCGGAACGGATCGACCTCTTCGGGCGGATGCTTGCGGCGAAGGAGGTCGGCGGCGATTTCTACGACTTCTATTTCGTGAGCGAAAAACGGATCGCCGTCGTCATCGCCGACGTCTCCGGCAAGGGCGTCCCCGGCGCGATGTTCATGATGCGCGCGAAAACGACGCTATGCGACCACCTCGCCGCATACGGAGGCAATCTCGCGCAGATCGTCGCCGACATCAACGCCGCCCTCGCCGACGGAAACGAAGCCAATATGTTCGTGACCGCGTGGATCGGCGTCATCGACATCGAAACCGGCGAACTGGACTATGTCAACTGCGGACACAATCCGCCGCTCGTAAAGCGGGCCGACGGATCTCAGGAATGGCTGCGTACCGTCTCCGGCATCGCCCTCGCCGCCTTTGAATCCGCCCCGTATACCCAGCACCAGCTTGTGCTGCATCCCGGCGACATGCTCTTCCTCTACACAGACGGCGTGACCGAGGCACAGTCGAAAGAGGGGTTGTACGGTGAAGAGCGCCTCCTCGCCGCGCTTGAAAACGCGGGCGACAGAGCGGAAACCGTGTGCGAAACCGTCAGCGCCTCTGTCGCCGCCTTCGCCTCGGGAATGCCCCAGGCGGACGACATCACGATGCTCGCCCTCGTCTTCAACGGCGCGAAACGGACGTTCCCCGCCACGATGGAGGGACTGGGGGAAGCGGCGACCTACTTGAAGGGTTTCTGGGATTCCCCGAAAGCCGCGGTCATCCTTGACGAAATCGTCTCCAACATCGTGCGGTGTTCAGGTGCGGCAACCTTCGACCTGACCTACATGCTCCACAAAGGGCTTCATACGCTTGTCTTCACAGACACGGGGACGGCGTTCAACCCGCTGAACCATCCGGATCCCGATGTGACGGTGCCGGGGGAAGCGCGTAAGACCGGCGGACTCGGCATCTTCATGGTCAAACAGATGGCGACCTCCGTCAATTACAAACGTGTGGACGACACCAACGTTCTCACCGTGACAGTTGAGGGATAGTGGTAGAACGCGCACAACTTGCGCGGTTTTGAAAACGCCGCGCCGTAGCGCGGCGAAAGAAGGATGTTGTCTTTACAAGTTGTTTCAGTTGTTGCCAATCGAACTTACAGGCTAGCCCCCGCCCGCGTTGCGTGCGGGAATGTAGATGTGGATAACTTTTTTGTCTCACACAGAGCCACGGAGAAGGGAAAGACGGCGTCCCCGCCGCCCTTGCGGTGCGCGGCAAGCCGGCCGGAAGGAACGTGTGTTCAAAAAAATTAACTGGGTGGCTGATTGACGGGCCTAAGCGGATCTGATATCATTTTCAACATGAAAGCGACGCCAGAACATCCATATCCGAATGACTACGAAGAGTTCATGGACT
>JAGCVN010000139.1 GCA_017962315.1 Kiritimatiellia bacterium | reverse complement strand
GGCCCGGGCACTGTGGCGGGACGCCGCCCGCTGGATCCGCCCGACGGAATCGTGCGATGTGGCGCTGGAACGGGCAGCCGAGACGGCGATGCAGGAGGCCGATCCGCTCCGGCGCGAACACGCGCTGGAACGCGCGCGTTGGAACGCGGCGGAGGAACTGGCGGGGTGCGACCCGCTCGGCAAGGCGAGGGTCTTCGCCTACGCCGTGCAGCTGGGGATCGCCCTGCGCGGCCTTGGGCGCGACGACGCCGCCGGCCGGAATGTGTTTGACCATTTGACGGAAGTCCCGATCGCGCTCGACCCGGGCGCGGATCCGGATGCAAGGAGATAGGATGACAACAGGTAAGATTGTCGGTGTCAACGGGAACATGATCACCGTTGCGTTTGACGGCGCCGTGGCGCAGAACGAGGTGGGGTACGCCTGTCTGGAAGACGGCGACAAAAAATTGCGCCTCATGAGCGAAATCGTCCGCATCCGCGGCACCGTCGCGGATATGCAGGTGTACGAAAGCACGAACGACCTGGAAATCGGCGACACCGTCGAATTCACGGGAGACCTGTTGACGGCGGAACTCGGTCCGGGGCTTCTGCGCCAGATCTACGACGGTCTGCAGAACCCGCTGCCGGAACTTGCCGCGCAGTGCGGCCACTTCCTGCAGCGCGGCACGTACCTCCACGCCCTGCCGCGCGACGTCAAATGGGCGTTCACGCCGAAGGCGAAACCCGGCGACCGGTTGACTGCGGGCGAAACCATCGGCTGCGTGCCGGAGGGGATTTTCGAACACCGGATCATGGTGCCGTTCTCGTTCCAGGGCATCTACACGGTGAAGAGCGTGAAGCCCGCCGGTGACTACACGGTCGAAGAGGAGATCGCCGTCCTGACGGACGCGGACGGGAACGACCGTCCCGTCAAGCTGTACCAGCGCTGGCCGGTGAAACTCCCGATCACCTGTTTCAAAGAGCGCCTGATGCCGACGCAGACGATGGTCACGCGTATCCGTCCGATCGACACCTTCTTCCCGGTCGCCCTCGGCGGCACCTACTGCATCCCCGGACCGTTCGGCGCCGGCAAGACGGTGCTGCAGCAGACCACCGCCCGGTACGCCGACGTGGACATCGTGATTTCGGCGGCCTGCGGTGAACGCGCCGGCGAGGTCGTCGAGACGCTGAAGGAATTCCCCGTCCTGAAAGACCCGCGCACGGGGCGGACGCTGATGGACCGCACGGTCATCATCTGCAACACCTCGTCAATGCCGGTGGCGGCGCGTGAAGCTTCGGTCTACACCGCCGTGACGATCGCCGGATACTACCGCATGATGGGCCTGAACGTGCTGCTGCTGGCGGATTCGACCTCGCGCTGGGCACAGGCGCTCCGCGAGCTTTCCGGGCGGCTGGAAGAGATTCCCGGCGAAGAGGCGTTCCCCGCCTACCTTGAATCGTTGATCGCGGGATTCTATGAACGCGCGGGACTGGTGCGACTGAAGGACGGATCCGTCGGCTCCGTCACCATCGGCGGCACGGTCTCCCCCGCCGGCGGCAACTTCGACGAGCCTGTGACCCAGGCAACCCTGAAGGTCGTCGGCGCCTTCCACGGATTGAGCCGCGCGCGTTCCGACGCCCGCCGTTATCCCGCCATCGACCCGCTGGAAAGCTGGAGCAAATACAAGAGCGTGATCGAGAACGAGCGCGTCGAACGGTTGCGCGGCATCCTGCGCAACGGGAACGACGTGGGGCAGATGATGAAGGTCGTCGGCGAAGAAGGGACGAGCCTGGCGGACTTCGTGACCTACCTGAAAGGCGAGTTCCTCGATGCGGTCTATCTGCAGCAGAACGCCTTCAGCGACATCGACGCCGCAACGAGCGAAGACCGCCAGAAGGTCATGTTCGACCTTGTCGAGAAGGCGATGCTCGCCGAATACGTTTTCGACGACAAGACCGCCGCCCGCAAGTTTTTCCAGGGTATCACCCAAGCGTACATCGACTGGAACCAGACGGCGCAGGACGCTCAGGATTACGAGACCCGCCGCGACGACATCGCGAAAAAGATCGAGGAGGCTTCCCAGAATGTATAAGGTTTACCACCAGATCGACAACCTCTCCGGCAGCGTCGTCACGCTCCGCGCCGACGGCGTACAGTACAACGAGCTGGCGGAGGTCACGTCGCGTTCCGGGACCTCGCTCGCGCAGGTCATCAAGTTGGACGGGCCGACCGTGACGCTGCAGGTCTTCGCCGGTGCGCGCGGCGTCGCGACCGACGCGAAGGTCCGTTTCCTCGGCCGCCCGATGCGCGTTCCCTTCTCCGACGCCCTGCTTGGCCGCGCCTTCACCGGCTGCGCCCAGCCCCGCGACAACGGTCCCGCCCTCACCGACAACCTGATCGACATCGGCACGCCCTCCGTCAACCCGGCGAAGCGCGTCATGCCGCGCAACATGGTCCGCACGAACATCCCGATGATCGACGTGTTCAACTCGCTCGTCGAGTCGCAGAAACTCCCGATCTTCGCAAAGGCCGGCGAGCCGTACAACGACCTGCTCGCCCGTATCGCCCTCCAGGCCGAAGTGGACATCATCGTCCTCGGCGGCATGGGGCTAAAGTACGACGACTACTTGAAGTTCCGCGACACGCTCGATGAATCCGGCGCCCTCGCGCGCACGGTCATGTTCGTCCACACCGCCTCTGACCCGGTGGTGGAGTGTATGCTCGTCCCGGACATCTCCCTGGCCGTCGCGGAACAGTTCGCGCTGCAGGGAAAGAAAGTGCTGGTACTGCTCACCGACATGACGAGTTTCGCCGACGCCTTGAAGGAAATCGCCATCACGATGGAACAGATTCCCTCCAACCGCGGTTATCCCGGCGACCTGTATTCGCAGCTCGCCGCCCGTTATGAAAAGGCGGTCGATTTCGACGACGCCGGTTCCATCACGATCCTCGCCGTGACGACCATGCCGGGCGACGACGTGACCCACCCCGTTCCCGACAACACCGGCTACATCACGGAAGGGCAGTTCTACCTCCGTAACGGGCGTATCGAGCCGTTCGGCTCCCTCAGCCGCCTGAAGCAGCAGGTGAACAAAAACACCCGCGACGACCACCGTACGCTCATGGACTCCATGATCAAGCTCTATGCCTCCTACAAAGAGACGCTGGAGAAGCAGTCGATGGGTTTCCGCATGAGCGAATGGGACAAGAAGCTGTTGAAGTACGGCGCGCGTTTCGAGCGCGAGATGATGGATCTTTCCGTAAACATCCCGCTGGAAAAAGCACTCGACCTCGGTTGGCAGATTCTCTCCGACTGTTTCGAGCCCGGCGAAACGGGCATTCCCACGAAGTTCACCTCGAAGTACTGGAACGCGGGACGGTAGGCTCGGACGGAGGCTTTTCATGGCCAAGATCAAACTCACCAAAACAGAGCTGAAAGCCCAGACGGACGCGCTCAAACGATTCCAGCGTTTCCTGCCGATGCTACAGTTGAAGAAACAGCAGCTCCAGGCAGAGATCGCCCAGATCGCCGCGCAGCTGGACGAGGTGACTGAACGCGAGAAACAGGCGAACGCCGCGCTCGCCCCCTGGGTCGCGCTCTTCGCAGGCGGCGGAGAGGACTTGACCTCGCTCGTCTCCGTCCGCAAGGTCGAAACCGACACGGCAAACATCGCCGGCGTCACCATCCCCGTCTTCAAAAAGCTGGAAACGGAGGTCGCCGACATCGATCTCTTCGCCACCCCCGCGTGGTACGACGACGCCGTGAAAGCCCTCCAGGAAATGCTCAGTCTGAAAGCGGAGCGCGTCGTCTTCGCCCGGCAGCACGAGCTGGTGACGGAGGAATTGACGACGACCTCGCAACGGGTCAACCTCTTCGAGAAGGTCAAGATCCCGGCGTGCAAAGAGAACATCCGCGTCATCAAGATCGCCATCGGCGACGAACAGACGGCGGCGGTCACGCGGGGCAAGCTCGCCAAGAGCCGCACCAAGACACAGGACGGGGAGGACGCGGCATGATCGTTCCGATGAAACACCTGACGCTCCTCTGCCTCGCCTCCGAGCAAGAAGCCACGCTGGAAGCGTTGCGCAGACTGGGCATCGTCCATGTCAACGCGGACGCCCCCGGATCCGACGCCTTCCTTCAGGCGGAAGCGCGCCGCGACGAAGCGGAGCGGGCCTTGCAGATTTTAGCGGATGCCGCAGACGGAAAACCATTCAGTCCCGCAAAGGGCGGCGAACGGCCGGACGAGGCGGTTTTGACCTCGCCCCTCCCGGAAATCCATCCCGACCGGGCGGTCGCGGACGTGCTGGCCGTCGCGGCGCAACGCCAGTCGCTCTCCGTTTTCGTGAATGAGGTGGACGCTGCGGAGGCGCTTTACGCCCCTTACGGCGACATCGACCCGAAAAAGGCCGAAGCACTTGCCGAAAGCGGTTTCACCATCCAGCTCTTCAAAGCGGCACCCGGCACGGAAACCGCCGTGCGCAAAGCGTTGGCGGCGTTCGGCGGCAATGTCGCAGGGGAGATTCTCAACCATGACAACCGGGGCGTCTACGGCGTCTTGATTGCGCAGGGCGCGATGCCCGTGTTGCCGGAGGGGTTCATGCCGGTCGCAATGCCGGGCGCGTCCACGGCGACATTACGCAAACGCGCGGAGTTTGCCTGGTGCCGCATCGTGGCGTTGAACGACATTCTGAAGAAAGCCGCGCCCCTGTTGGACAACGTGCGGGCCGAAGCCGGCCTGAGGAAAGAAGAAGCCGCCTTCCGGAAGGTCGCCGATGCGATGCAGGCGACGGAAAACGTCGCGTGGATCACGGGCTGGATGCCCGCCGAGAACCAGGACGCGCTGGAAGCGGCGGCAAAGGCGGCCGGCTGGGGCATCCTGACGCGAGCCCCGCAACCGGGAGAAGCCGTCCCCACCCTCCTGCGCCCCCCGAAACTCTTCCGCCCCGTCGTCGAACTGTTCAAAGGGCTCTCGATCTTCCCGACGTATGAAGAGACGGACATCAGCGTGCCCTTCTTCTGTTTCTTCAGCATCTTCTTCGCGATGCTGGTGGGCGACGGCGGATACGGCACGATCACCCTCGCGCTCACGCTGTGGGTATGGAAAAAAGCCAAACGCGGGACGCCGAAGGGGTGGTTCATCCTGTTGACCTGTTTCTCCGTCTCGACCATCATCTGGGGCGTCCTTTCCAACTGCTGGTTCGGCGAGAGCGTCGGCTTCCTGGACAACCCCGTCTCCCGGTGGCTGGACAACCGCCCCGGCGGCGCGGACGAACACTACCACCACATCATGCTAATCTGCTTCACGCTGGGTGCGCTGCACCTCTCGCTGGCGCGGCTCTGGAACGCCGTCCTCCGGTTCCCGGACTCGAAGTTCCTGGCCGAACTGGGCTGGGCGGGGGTGATTGCATTCATGTACTGCATGACGTGCAGCATTGTCGGGATCTTCACGCCGCCGAAGTTCATCTACTACGTCTTGACCGTTTCGGTCATCCTGATCTTCGGTTTCACGCTGAAGAAGAGCGAACTGAAGGCGAACGCCATCACCTTCGGAATGTTGCCGTTGAACATCGTCAGCGCACTGGGCGACATCATCTCCTACGTACGTCTGTTCGCGGTAGGGCTGGCTTCGGTAAAGGTCGCGCAGAACTTCAACCAGATGGCGGTCGGGCTTTCGTTGCCGATCTGGTTGAAATTCATCCCGATGGTTCTCATCCTGCTGGTCGGTCACTTGTTGAACTACGCCATGGCGGGGTTGAGCATTCTGGTCCACGCGGTTCGGTTGAACACGCTGGAATTTTCAAACCACAAGGGCATCAGCTGGGCTGGCTATGCCTTCAAACCGTTCAAGAAAACGATGTGAAAAAACCGCCCTTCCCCGGTCAGCACCGCCGGCGGGGGCTACAAGGAGAAACGAAATGGATGCAGCACTGGTTCAGACGGCAATGGGATACGCGGGCGCAGTCGCCTGCCTCGGCTTGAGCGCGGCAGGTTCGGCGTTCGGCACGGGTTTCGCGGGGATTTCCGCAGTCGGGGCCTGGAAGAAGTGTTACGCGCAGAATAAACCCGCGCCCTTCATCCTGCTCGGCCTGGTCGGCGCGCCGATCACCCAGACGCTCTACGGCATGATCTTGATGTTCGTCATGTTCGGCAAAGCCCAGCTCGGGGTTCCGCTCGTGATCCTCGGCATTTTCGCCGGTCTCGGCATCGGGCTCTCCGCGTTCTTCCAGGGGCGCTGCGCGGCCGCGGCCTGCGACGCCCAGGCGGAGACCGGGCAGGGTCTCACCAACTACTTCGGCGCCGTCGGCATCATCGAGACCGTCGCCATCTTCACGATGGTCTTCACCTTGATCGCCGTTTCCTCCCTCAAGATCGCTTAACCCTTCCGCCGCGCCGTCTTGCCCCCACGCAGGACGGCGCGGCAATGTTCCCTGTTTCGTCATCATGCTTTACTGGCTCGGTTCGTATCTTAGCAACTACTGGGGGCCGTTCCGTCTCCTTTCCTCCCACTTGACGCTTCTCGCGGTCGGTGCGATGCTCGCCGCCCTCTCCGTCTGGTTCCTGCTGCCCCGGCTCTGGGAAAAACTGCCCAGAGACCACGGCAAAATACAAGCCGCCGACGGCGGGACGGAAAGCAAAGGAAAACCGACGGGCGCCGGGGTGCTCATGACCCTGATTCTGCTGCCCATCATCGTGTTGTTCGCCCCGATGGGACGCTGGGAGGCGTGTACACTCGCCTGTCTCTACGGGATTATGATCACGGGGTTCCTCGATGACGCAAGCAAGACGCCCTGGGGGGAGCTCAGGAAAGGGATGCTTGACCTGCTGTTCGCCGCATTGGCGACGGTCTTCATCTACCTCGAACAGGGCAGTACCATCTGGATTCCCGGCACAAAAGCCGTGTTCCTCCTTCCCGTCTGGCTCTACATCACGGGCGGAACGCTCCTGCTCTGGATGGCAATCAACGCGACAAACTGTTCCGACGGCGTGGACTGCCTCGCCGGTTCGCTCACGCTGATGGAGCTGTTCTTCTTCGCGGGAATCCTCTACGGTGTGGTCGGCTATGCACCGATCGCGAAATACCTCCTGGTCCCGGTGAACCCCAACGGTGCGCGCTGGGCGATTCTCCTGATGATCTGCGCGGGTGGCATGACCGGCTACCTCTGGCACAACGCCTATCCCAGCGCCGTCCTGATGGGTGACGCCGGCTCCCGCTTCTACGGGCTTCTCGTGGGTGTCGCCTGCCTGACGACCGGGAACCCCCTGCTGCTCTTCATCATCGCGCCGGTGGTATTGGCGAACGGCGGCACGGGTATCGTCAAACTGGTCGTCCTCCGTTTCTTCCGCGTGCTCGGTTTTCAGGTGACGCCGCCTTCCCGGCTTCCCGTGGAAGAGCGGGAGAAAGTACCGGGGTTCATCAAGTTGCTGCACAAGGTACGGTTCCCCCTGCACGACCATTTCAAGGATCTCGGTTGGTCAAAACCCCAGATTCTCGTGCGTTTCGTCCTGATCCAGTCCTTCCTCATGCCGCTGTTGTTCATCATCAGCGTAAAAATCCGTTAAGCGATGTTACTCGAAATCCAGGACCTCTCTGTTGAATTCCTCTCCGACTCGCCGGACGCCCCTCCCGCGCACGCCGTCGACGGCGTTTCCCTGAGTCTCGACCGCGGCCAGGTTCTGGGACTTGTCGGAGAATCGGGGTGCGGCAAATCCGCCACCGCCATGAGCATCGCGCGTCTGCTCCCCTCTCCTCCGGCCCGTGTCACGAGCGGCCGCGTTCTTTTCGACGGACGCGACCTCTTGACGATGCCGATCGAAGAACTCCGCACGTTTCGCGGAGACAAAATCGGCGTGATTTTCCAAGATCCCATGACCTCCCTCTCGCCGCTCCACCGGATCGGCGACCAGTTGGAGGAGGTCGTGCGCCTTCATCGTGACCTGTCGCCGAAAGCCCGGCGCGACCTCGCGTTGGAATGGCTCGCCCGTGTCGGGATTCCCGAACCCGTCCAGCGCGCCCGCGCCTATCCGCACGAACTCTCCGGCGGTATGCAGCAGCGCGTCATGATCGCGATGGGGCTGATCCTGGAGCCGGACCTGATCATCGCGGACGAACCGACCACCGCCCTAGACGTGACCATCCAGGCGCAAGTCCTGAACCTGATGCGGAAACTCTACCGCAAGAACAGCGGCCTCCTCCTCATCACGCACGACATGGGCGTCGTTTACCAGATGGCGACGCGCATCGCCGTCATGTACGCAGGACAGGTCGTGGAGGCGAACGAGTCGGCGGAAGCGTTCTTCAAAGCCCCCCGCCATCCCTACTCGCGCGCCCTGCTCGATGCCCTTCCCTCGACCGCCACGCGCGGCAAGCGGTTGAAGGCGATCCCCGGACAAGTCCCCTTCGCCGGGAATTTCCCTTCCGGCTGCCGTTTCCACGACCGCTGCCCCGAGGCGAAGCCGGAATGCGCGGCAAACGCCCAGGTCCTCACCGCCACGTCCGGCGGCCACGTCCGTTGCTCGAATATCCGTTAAGCCGTCTACTTTCCTTCTTGCCCGGTCTCTTCAAAACATGGTATCCTAGCAACGTATGAATTACCAATTGACCATCGCGCCACGGGATGGCGCCGCCAAGCAATCGATTCTTCAGGACGGCCATTACTTCATCGGCCGCGGAGAGTCCTGCGCGATCTGTCTCGCCGACCCCGGTGTCAGCGAGAAACACGCCTTGTTGACGCTGCGCGGCGGACAGGCGCTGATCGACGACCTCCATTCCAGCAACGGGACGAGCGTGAACGGCGTCTGGATTGACGGTCCGGCAACCTTGAAACCGGATACGGTTGTCTTGATCGGCGAAACCCTTCTCCGCGTTGCTCCGGAAGCCGCGCATACCGAAACGCCGCCCCGGACGGAGGCCGCCCCCGCGCACGCCCCCGCACCGCCCCCGAACCGTATGCCGAAGCCGCCCCCTGCGCCGCACCAGCGCCCCCCCGCACCGGTCAACCCGGTTTTAAAGGCTGTCAAAAACCAGATCCACGGCGAACTCGTCCAGCGGCTCGACCTCAAACGGATGACGGCATCCGGTGTCGGACGCGAGGAACTGGAAAAGCAGGTGCGCGAAACCCTGCACGGTATCATCGAGAAAGTCCGCGAGAGCCGCCGTGTCCCCGCCGATATCGACCTAAGCACCTTGGAGAAAGAAATCTATGACGAGGCGATGCGGCTCGGCCCGTTGGAGGATTTCCTTGCGGACGACACCATCACCGAAGTCATGGTGAACGGGCCAAACCAGATTTACGTTGAACGTCGAGGCCGCCTTGAACTGACCGGAAAGACGTTCATGGACGACGATTCGGTTCTGGCTGTGATCGAACGGATCGTCGCCCCGATCGGACGCCGCATCGACGAAAGCCAACCATATGTCGACGCGCGTCTCGGGGACGGATCCCGTGTGAATGCGATCATCTCACCGCTTTCCCTTTCCGGCCCGTGCATCACGATCCGCAAATTCTCGAAACGCTCGCTCACGGCGGAAGACATGGTGAACTACGGGACGTGGACGCGGACGGCCGCGCAGTTCCTGCGCGTCTGCGTCCTGCTCCGCAAGAACATCGTCGTCGCGGGGGGAACGGGTTCCGGCAAGACGACGCTCTTGAACGTCCTCAGCGGGTTCATCCCGGAAACCGACCGGATCGTAACGATTGAAGACGCGGCGGAACTCCGCCTCGAACAGCCCCACGTCGTCCGGCTCGAAGCGCGTCCGGCAAACATCGAAGGACGCGGCGCGGTGACGATCCGCGACCTGGTGCGGAATTCGCTTCGTATGCGCCCGGACCGAATCATCGTCGGCGAATGTCGCGGCGGCGAAACGCTCGACATGCTCCAAGCGATGAATACGGGACACGACGGTTCGCTGACGACAATCCACGCGAACACGCCGCGAGACGTGATTTCGCGTCTGGAGACGATGGTGTTGATGTCCGGGATCGAACTTCCCTCCCGCGCCATCCGCGAGCAGATCGCCTCCGCCATCGGCATTATCGTGCATGAATCACGCATGAGCGACGGTTCACGAAAGGTCGTCTGCATTTCGGAGATCGTGGGTCTGGAAGGCCAGCAGATCGTGATGCAAGACCTGTTCACCTTCCGGCAGTCGGGAATCGACGGGGACGGCAAAATCCTCGGCGAGTTCCGCCCGACCGGTTCAATGCCGACCTTCTTCGAGGATCTACAGCGGCGAGGCCTCGCCCTCGACCCACGTATCTTCGACCCGGAAGCGGAGGACATCGCATGAGTCTGCTTCTCATCAAAATTCTCGCGTCGGTTGCCGTCGGGTGTGCGTTCACCGCATTCGCCTACATCATCATCCTGTCC
Organism: Kiritimatiellia bacterium; assembly: GCA_017962315.1. GTDB lineage: Bacteria > Verrucomicrobiota > Kiritimatiellia > RFP12 > UBA1067 > RGIG8368. Next base: position 17,532 of record JAGCVN010000139.1, on the reverse strand, counting down.
GTCGAATCCGGATCCGTCAACTATTCCGACGCGGTCTCGCACGAAACCGCGCAGCAGTTTGAAGACCTTTTCCTGTTCATTCCCGCCAAGAAAATCGCGGACATCGGGCGAGCTTTCGCGGCAGCGGTCTTCCTGTTGTTTTTCATCCCGTTCTTCTCGCTGTCAAACCCCGTGTCCTCTGCCGTCGGGCTCTCACTCGGAATCCTGTTCGGTGCGCTGGCGTTACAGGCGCCGTCGAAGCTTGTCGACGTGCTCCGTTCGCGTCGCCGCAGAAAATTTAACCTCCAGCTGGTCGAAGCGTTGAGTTCGATGAGCAACGCCCTCCGTGCCGGTTTCAGCATCAACCAGGCGTTCGACACGGTTGTGCAGTCGGGCGAAAAACCAATCGCCCAGGAGTTTGGCGTGATGATGCAACAGATGCGCGTCGGCATGAATTTCTACGACGCGATGCAGAGCCTCGACAAGCGCGTGGGTTCGGAAGACCTGACGCTGGTGGTCACCGCGATCGACATCGCCCGCCGCACAGGCGGAAACCTGACGGAAATCTTCGACAAAATCGGCCAGACAATCCGCGAGCGAATGCGAATCGAGAGGCGCGTGATGACCTTGACCGCGCAGGGACGGCTTCAGGGGATAATCGTTGCCTGTATGCCGGTTGTCCTGGGACTTTTGATGACTTTCCTCAAACCCGACATCATGCTGCCCTTCCTCAAATCGGGAACGGGCGTCGCGGCGATTGTCATCACCGCCGCGTTGATCCTTGTCGGTTGGCTTGTAATCCGCAAAATCATCAAGATCGACGTCTAAGGCATGCCTTCAAAGTATGGGACTGCGCACATACGTGTGTGGCTGATTCAACCGGCAACGGGCATCTTCGAGGTATAAAACGACGGTTTCCCCGGAAAAGCAACGGGAGGGAAACCTCGTGTTTTTTGAACGCCACCCCGCTCGCGCCTCGGTGCGAGTGATTCGATTCGGATAACTTGCTATACCGTCCCCGGTAAGCCGTGGGGTGAAGTTATAGGCAAGCCCCCCGCCCGCGCTCGCACAAGGGAATGTAGATGAGGATCAGTTTCTGAAAACAACATGAACAACATTTGGTTCTTCCGCGCACAACCATGCGCGGTTATGAAAACGCCGCGCTGTTGCGCGCCGAAAGAAGGATGTTGTCTTTGCAAGTTGTTTCGGTTGTCACCAATCGAGCTTATAGGCAAGACGCTGAGGGAAGCCTTCCGGACTTACAAACAATTTTAAAGTTCTTAGCCGTTTCCCCGAAAGTTTCTGTTGTCCAAAGTGTTTCCCCTCTGGTATACTGTCTGACGACGGACGGCGATGCCTTATGTTCCGCAAAGCCGATTCCAAAAACGACGAGAGGACAATGACATGAACCTTAACAAAACAGCTATCGCGGCGGTTACCGCGCTCACGGTCACCCTGCCGCTCTGTTCCCTTACCCTGGACGAAGGATTCCGCGCACCGCCGGATTCCGCGAAGCCGCACACGTGGTACCACATGATGAACGGTAACGTCACGAAGGAGGGCATCACCTGCGACTTCGAGGCGCTCGCCAAGGCCGGCATCGGCGGCGTCCAGATGTTCGACGCCGGATGCGCCATCCCGCCCGGTCCGCTGAAGTTCAACTCCGACGACTGGTTCGACATGTTCGCCCACGCCCACAAGGAGGCGAAGCGTCTCGGCCTTGAAATCTGCATTCCCAACTGCTCCGGCTGGTCCAGCTCCGGCGGCCCGTGGAACCCGCCCGCGAACGGCATGAAGGTGGTGAGGTTCACCGAAACCGCCGCGAAGGGCCCGTCGCGCTTCTCCGGCAAGCTGCCCCGCACCACGAAGGACAACGGCTTCTACGACGACATCGCCGTCCTCGCCTACCCCACCCCGAAGGGCAAGGCGAAGATCGAGAACCTCGCCTCCAAGGCGTTCTTCGAGCGCGGCAACGTGAAGCGCGACACGAAGCCCGTCGCCAAGGACGCGCTCGTCGCGAAGGACTCCGTCGTCGACCTCACGTCGAAGATGAAGAAGGACGGCTCGCTCGAGTGGGACGTCCCCGCCGGCGACTGGACGATCCTCCGCATCGGCTACATCTGCAACGGACGCTGCAACCACCCCGCGTCAGAGAAGGGACGCGGCCTCGAGGTTGACAAGCTCTCCGCCTCCGCGATGGACTACCACTTCGACCAGTACGTGACGCGCCTCTGCAAGACGCTCGGCATCGCGCCGGGCAAGATCGGCGAGACCGGTTTCAACAACATTCTCGTCGACAGTTACGAGGTCGGTCTGCAGAACTGGACGCAGGGATTCGACAAGACGTTCGAGAAGCGCATGGGCTACTCCCTCACGCGCTACCTCCCCGTGTTCGCCGGACGCATCGTCGGCAGCGTCGAGGAGACCGAGCGCTTCCTCGAGGACTTCCGCCGCGTCGTCGCGGACCTCTTCGCGGAGAACTACGCCGGACGCCTCACGGAGCTCTGCCACCAGCACGGCCTTCTCTGCTCCATCGAACCCTACGGCAACTGCCCCGCCGACAATCTCCAGTACGGACAGGACATCGACGTCCCGATGGCCGAATACTGGTCCACCGCCGCGCACGGCGCGCACCACTCCGGTGGCATCGGGAACTCCCGCCTCGCCGCTACGCTCGCCCACGTGTGGGGCCGCCGCTACGCCGCGACGGAGTCCTTCACCGCGAGTCCCGGCCCCGGCGGACGCTGGCTCACCACTCCCTACCACATCAAGGCGCAAGGCGACAAGGTGTTCGCCGCCGGCATCAACCGCATCATCTACCACCGCTTCACCCACCAGCCCTGGCCCGGCAACAAGTACCTCCCCGGCATGACGATGGGCCGCTGGGGCATGCACCTCGACCGCACCCAGACGTGGTGGCCGCTCGCGGGCGACTGGTTCCGCTACCAGACGCGCTGCCAGTGGATGCTTCAGGAAGGCACGTTCGCCGCGGACGTCCTCTTCTGGTGCGGCGAGGCCGTTCCGCTCGGTGGAACGGACACGAAACTCCCCGCCGGATATGACTACGACTACTGCGCCACCAAGGCGTTCATGGAGCTGAAGGTCGAGAACGGTCGCGTCGTCACGCCCGGCGGCGTCTCGTACGCGCTGCTGGTCCTCCCCAAGACCGACACGATGAGCGAGGCGTGCGTGAAGAAGGTCGGCGAACTGCTCGCCGCCGGCGCGAAGATCAGCAGCGTGTCGCGTCCCGTGCGTACGCCCGGCTTGAGGGGGTGGAAGAAGGATGGTTACAAAGCCCTCGTCGATTCCGTGTGGGCGAAGGGTGTGATTGCGCAAAACGCAGCCGACGCCGTCGCCGCGCTCGGCATCGCCCCCGACTTCACGACCGAGACGCCCGACGCCTCGTGGATCCACAGGCGTTCCGCGAACGCCGACTGGTATTTCGTCGCGCTCGACAATGCCGCGCCGACGAAGTTCGAGGCGTCGTTCCGCCAGACGGGACGCATCCCCGAGGTGTGGAACGCCGAGACTGGCTGCATCCGCGACGCCTCCGCGTGGCGTGAGGAGAACGGGCACACGATCGTCTCCCTCGACTTCAACATCAGCGGCTCCGCGTTTGTCGTATTCCGCCGCACGGCTACCGCGGCGCCTCACGTGACCGGCGTGAAGGCCATTGTCTCCGTGCGTCCCGATCCAACCATACCCGGGAAACGCCACACGCTCGTCATCAAGAAGGCCGAGTACGGCGTGTTCGACGCGGACAGGCCCGAGTGCGCGAACGTGACGAAGCTCATCAAGCCCGGCGTCACCGTCGTCGTGAACAACACCTCGATGGGCGGCGATCCCTCGTTTGGAAACGTCAAGCAGCTTGAAGTGCGCTACACGACCGTCAGATATGGAAAGTTTAAGCGCGACATCGTGGGCGAAGGTTCTCGTTACACGCTGCCCAAGGGCACGAAGCTGATCGGCGCATGGTACGGAGTGATTGATCCCGAATGGAATCCACCCGTCGGACCGACGGTGATCGACGTCACGGAGAAGCTCGCCTCGCTCGTCAAGGACGGCGAGATCGACGTGGCCGCGGAGAACGACCTCGCCGGACGCGACCCGCTCTTCAAGACGGTAAAGAAGATGGTTGTCACCTACGTGTACGACGGAAAGGAAACGACCATGACGTTCAAGGAGCACGAAAGATTCAAGCTTCCCGGCAACAAGCTTGCGCCCCCGCCGCCGCCGGACTGGGAATGGCGCGACGGCAAGATTCTCGCCTGGCAGCCGCTCTCCGCCGACATCACCATGAGCGACGGAACTGCGAAGCGGGTGGCCAAACTCCCGTCTTCCGGGAAGCTCGTTCCCGGTCCCTGGAAGGTCTCGTTTCCGGCGGGATGGGATGCGCCTGCGTCGGCGACGTTCGACAAGCTCATCCCGTGGAACGAGCATCCGGATAACGGCATCAAATACTTCTCCGGCACGGCCACGTACAGAAAGAGTGTAAAGTGTAAAATGGAAAGTGTAGACTTGGAGCGCGGTGATCGGATCATGCTCGACCTCGGCGTGGTGAAGAACTTCGCGGAGGTGACGGTGGACGGAAAGAAGTATCCCGTCCTCTGGAAACCGCCGTTCCGTCTGGATGTCACGGACGCGGTAAAAGGCAAGGACTCTGTCGACATCGAAATCAAGGTCACGAACCTCTGGCCAAACCGCCTCATCGGCGACGACACGCTCTACGCGGACGACTGCGAATGGGCGGGCAAGACGCGCCGCGGCGTGAAGGAGTTCGGCGTGAAGGAGATTCCGCAGTGGGTCAAGGAGGGTAAGCCCTCGCCCACCGGACGCCACACGTTCACCACGTGGCGGCACTGGTCGAAGGAGGACGACCTCCTGCCGTCCGGCCTGATCGGCCCGGTGATCCTGCGCGGCGGCGAGTTCGCCAAAGTGAATTAACGGAAGCGAAACGCAATTCGCACCGATTTTGGCGCAAGAGTATCCCCTCTTGCGCCATTTTTTTGTCTGGGGACACGCCTTGCCTATAACTTGAACAACGTTCACGTTACCCACATCTACATTCTCGCGCGCAGCGCGGGCAGCGGGCTTGTCTCGAGACATCCCGAAACGATACCGGGAGAAACGTTTTGCAAGTATCTCCTTTTGCATTGTCTATGCCCGTTATTTTCGTTATACTGGGTCTCGCTTTCAATGGAGAACGGAATGAAAATGTTGACCACCATCGGGTTGGAGACCCACGTCCAGCTGAAAACCGCAACGAAAATGTTCTGCGGGTGTACCCTCGCATTCGGTGACGAGCCAAACACGAATGTCTGCCCCGTCTGCCTCGGTTACCCAGGTGCCTTGCCCGTTATGAACAGACAGGCCGTCAAGTTCACGGTTCAGGCAGGGATGATGCTCGGATGCCGCATCAGTCCCTTCAGCACGTTCGACCGTAAAAATTACTTCTACCCGGATATGGCGAAGGACTATCAGATATCCCAGAACGTCCGTCCGCTCTGTATCGGGGGCGGCGTGATGATCCACGATGCCGAAGGAAACGAGAAGTTCATCCGCATCAACCACATCCATCTGGAAGAAGATGCCGCGAAAATCAACCACTACGCGACCTTCTCCGGTGTCGATTTCAACCGAGGCGGCACGCCGTTGATGGAGATCGTCTCCGAGCCTGACCTTTCCAGCCCGGACGAGGCGCTGGCCTATTTGACCGCGCTGAAACAAATCCTCGTCTATGCGGGTGTCAGCGAATGCAATCTGGAAGAGGGGAATATGCGTTCCGACGTGAACATCAGTGTCCGTCCGGAAGGACAGACGGAACTCGGGACGAAGGTCGAAATCAAGAACATGAACACCTTCAAGGGAATCCACGCCGCACTCGAATACGAGACGCGCCGCCAGCTCGCCGTCATCGCGGCGGGAGGGACTGTCATCCAAGAGACACGCCGCTGGGACACCTCCTCGTTCGAGACGCATTCGATGCGCACCAAGGAAAACGCGCACGATTACCGTTATTTCCCGGAGCCAGATCTGGTTCCCGTCGAATTGAGTGAAGAGTTGATCGAATCCTGGCGACGCGAACTTCCCGAACTTCCCGCCGCCCGCCGCGACCGCATGGTGAAGGAGTACGGGATCACCCCTTACGACGCGGGCGTCCTAGCGGACGCGAAGGCGAACGCCGACTTCTTCGAGGCGGCCGCCCGCGCGGCCGGCGCGAAACTCGGGAAACTCGTCTGCAACTGGTTCATGGTCGAAGTGATGGCGCTGTTGACGGCGGAAAAGAAAGAGATCGGCGACTGTGCCCTCAAGCCGGAGGCGTTGGCCGAACTGGTCACGCTGCTCGACAAGGGAACGATCAACGGCCCGACGGCAAAAGAACTGCTGCCGGAGATCTTTCGCGACGGCACAATGCCGAACGCGCTCGTTGAAGCGCGCGGGCTTGCGCAGGTCAGCGACACCGGTGCGCTGGAGGCGTTCGTCGATCAGGCTATCGCGGCGAACCCGAAGATCGTCCAGGATTTCAAGAACGGGAAGAAGGCGGCCGCCGGGGCGCTCGTGGGGCAGGTCATGAAGCTCTCTAAAGGGAAAGCCGATCCGAAACTCGTCAGCCAGCTCATTCTTCAGAAACTTTCATGACACCGCCAATCAGGAGAGGCACCCCATGAAACGCATTCTCGTCACAGGAGGCGCCGGATTCATCGGTTCCGCCCTCGTCCGCCACCTTGTGAAGCATCAACTCGCCGAAGTACTGAACTTCGACAAGTTGACCTACGCAGGCAACTCCTCTTCCCTTCGTGAAGTGGAAACCAATCCGCTCTACCACTTCATTTTCGGCGACATTTGCGACACGTCGGTTGTCGAACGCGCTTTCCGCGAGTTCAAGCCGGACGCCGTAATGCACCTTGCCGCAGAATCGCACGTGGATCGCTCTATCGACGGTCCCGGCGCGTTCGTGCAGACGAACGTCGTCGGCACGGCGACGCTACTCTCCGCCGCGCTTGCGTACTGGAGGAAGTTGCCGGCAACAAAGCAGGCGGCGTTCCGTTTCCAGCACATTTCGACCGACGAAGTCTACGGCACACTTGGCGCGGAGGGATTCTTCACGGAGCAGACCCCTTACTCTCCCCATTCCCCCTATTCGGCGAGCAAGGCGGCGTCCGACCATCTAGTCCGCGCCTGGCACGACACCTACGGGTTGCCGACGTTAATCACAAATTGTTCGAACAACTACGGCCCGTACCATTTCCCTGAAAAGCTGATCCCGCTCACCATCCTGAACGCGCTCGACCACAAGCCCCTCCCCGTCTACGGGAAGGGGGCGAACATCCGTGACTGGCTGTATGTGGAAGACCACGTCGCCGCGCTCTGCCTTGTCAACGAAAAAGGCATTCCCGGTGAAACCTACAACGTCGGCGGGCATAATGAACGCACGAACCTTGAAGTCGTGAACGCCATCTGCGCGACGTTGGACGAGCTTGTCCCGTGGGAAAACCCCTACTCCTCGCTCATCACCTTCGTGCAAGACCGTCCCGGTCACGACCTCCGTTATGCAATCGATCCGACGAAGCTCGAGACGCAGCTCGGGTGGAAGCCGACGGAGAACTTCGAGACGGGGTTGCGCAAGACCGTCCGCTGGTATCTCGACAACGAATGGTGGTGGAAGCCGATCCGCGAAGACAAATACGCCGGCCGCCGCCTCGGCGTCGCGGCCGCCACGCCAAAGCCCTGATCTGGAGGGGCGAACCCCCTCTCCTCGCCGTCCGTTGAATTGCGCCGCGCATCATTCGCCGATGCGGCGGCTGAATTCTTCGCTGAACCGTTCCAGCGTACGCTGCTCATACGGGGGAAGGCGCTTCGCATCAGGGCGGATTTCCTTCATCAAATCATACGCCTTCTGCATACGTCCGGCTGCCGCGTGGATTTCAAACTGGACGGCTTTCAGGCGGAAGTCGTCCGGATCGGCGGCCAACGCCTCGTTCAGCATTTTCTCCGCCTCGGGCAGGCGGTTCGTCGCGAGCAGCAAATGGACATACGTGTAGACCGTGAATGACCGTCCCCGCTCCCGTCTGTATGCCCGTTTCAAGTAGTCCTCCGCGTCCTTCATGTTTTTCTCTTCGAGACAGACCGCGCCGAGTCCCGCAAGCGCACCGGCAGTTTCCTCCGACTTAAGGCTGGTCTCAAACAGTTCCCTGGCCAGCGTGTACTTTCCTTCGTGGTAGCGGGCCATTCCGAGCAGGTAATTCGCCAGCGGGTGGTTGCGATCCCGGCGGAGACAGTCCTTGGCGTCTTCGATGGCAAAGGACGGAATTCCCAGTTCGTCGTCGATACGGAGAACGTCCTCATGCGTCTTTTCAAGGTAACGGTTCAATTCCAAGGCTCGCAGGAGGCTTGCACGGGCCGCGGGCAGGTTTTTCGCCCGGAGCAGCAGATACCCCTGCGTCTGGTAGAGCAGGTAATGATCGCGTTTGGTGTTCGCGTTCCGTAGCGCGGGCAGGACGCGGCGCTCCAACTCGTCGAAGCGTTCCTGGCGCAACAGGATGTCACCGAGAAGTCCCCACAGGTTGACGTCATCGGTGTGGTCGGGAAGGCTCTTGTTCAGCATCTCCTTCGCCTCGTCCAGTTTCCCGGAGAGGAACAAAAGGGACGCCTCGTTCCAGACGGACGTTTCCGTTGAACGGGCATCCGCCGGAATCTTCGCCATCCAGCGGGCGGCGTCGTCACGGTCTCCCTTCAAAATGGCGATGCGCGCCTGGTTCTGCGCAATGAACGGGTCCTTGTCGTCAAGGTCGCTCAACAGCTGCAGGGCCGAGAGCGCCTTGTCCAGTTCGTTGGCGTCCAGCTCCTGGCGGACGATGTTCTGGAGTTCGCGTTTCTTGTTCTGGACGGACTCCAGAAGCCGCTGGTTGTCGAGGCGTTCCGCCGCGCTCATGAACTTGTAGAAACGTCCCCTCTGAATCCAGTAGCGGCTGCGGAGGATGGGGATGATTTCCGGTGTGATCAGCCGTCCGATGGACTGGAAGATGCTCTTTTCGTTCACCGTGAATGCATCGACCTGCGCGGGGATGGAACGGATTTCGTTTTCAACGACGTCGAACTCTTCGCTGTGTCCATTAAACTGCCGCGAAAGGATGTCGAAGCGGTTGAAGAGAATCGCGTAGTTCGACGGATCAAGTTCGGCGATCCGGCGGAAAAGTTCGAGTGCTTCACGGGAATGGTGTTCCTGATAGAGGCGACACCCCAACTCGTTTCCGAGAATCGCGACCTGCTTGCGCAATTTCAACCGGTATGCCGCATAATACGGGTATTCGAACTTTTCCTGCGGCTTGAAAAAGTTTCCAAGGGAATCGATGAAAGCGGAAAACGTTTTCAACACCTCAAGGGAATCTGGCGACGCCTCTTTGGGATAGAGGCGGAAGAAGAAACCGTCGGGAAGGGAGACATACCGGGTATCATCGCATAATCCATCCACCTTTTGGAGCAGGATACGCCGGTAGGCGTTGGTGTCGAGAAGCATCCAGTCCTCCAAAAACACGGCAAACGAAAGGTCGGCGGAATTCAACAGGCGGACTTCCAGACGATCAAGTCCGGGATCGGAGACGATGGCCTGGTTGATGTCATTCCCGGCAGGGACGAAATGAAGGTCGCGCGGCAGGGACGGGGCGAAAAGCTGTCGCTCGTTCTGCCCACCGCCAAGCAACACGATGTTCCGGACGTCATCGTTGCAAAAGATCCAGTCCCCCTCATGGACGTATGCCGAAACCCGATCCATCACTTCCCGCGTAAACAGGCTATTGCTCGGCGAAACGGCCCGGAATCCAAACGGAATCATCGCGACAAGCAGAATCGGGACCAGCCAACAGAGCTTTGGGAGGAGGTTACACACCTCGTCATCCTCGCGCGGCGACTCGTACAGTTCATCTTCGTCCGACTCGCTCGCGTGCGTGTCGGGCATCAGGAGGGTGTGTTCACGCGCGAGGTCCCACGCGGCAACCAGCATACCGACGCCGAACGCCAGGAAGAAGAAGGTATACACCGGCGGATCCTGGACATCGCACGAAATCGTCCACAGCGTGTAGGGCACATTCAGGAAATGCACCGCAGCAAGGGCAAGGAACAGCAATTCGCAGAAAACATAGAACCATGTCCGCCTCGACCATGCCCATTGCAGGATTGGCGGAAGGAGAAAAAGCAGAAGCCCGATCACCACGGCCGTCGCGTACAACTTCGTTCCAAGTTCCGGGACCAGGGCCGTGATTTGCGCCGCGATGGAAGTCAGGATCGCATCCATTACCGCCGAAAAACCGGCGAAAGGAGCAAGGAACGCATGGCGGCCCACATACCAGAGGACAAGGGCGTTCAGGAAAAGCCCGGCCACCATCGCCGCGATGCCCCAGGGGATGCGGCGAGTGACATCGTCCTGCCGCAACGCAAGCATCTTGAAGAACAGGATGCAGGAGACTGGAAAGAGCAGCAAAAAGAACGGCGACTCCAACGCGAACAGAGACGAAAGGAAGATCCCGGTGTAAAAGGTCGGATCGTCCCCCCTGACTTTATACCCGGCAAGAAGGGTCAAAATAACGAGGAAGAAACAGAAATCGAAGGGGAACGGATTCAAATGGGTCGTAGAGAGCCAGAACGGGATGCAAAGCGCATACGCAAACGTCCCCGCCAACGCGCCAAACAGCGAAGAACGCTGGCTAAACGTGTTATGCTGAAGCACACTTTCCGGAAGCACCACTTCGTCCTGCGGGAGCGGATCTTCGTCCTCTTCGTCACCCTCTGGATGGATGACGGCGCGCATTCCGCCTCCAGGCGTCTCGTGCGTCAACACGATGAAGAACTGAACGAAGAAGAGGAACAGGGCACCGACTGAAAGTGCACCGAAAACGGCGGCGAAAAGATTCATGCGGACCGGCAACGCCCCGATCCCGATGTGCGCGAGGCCGGCGGCCACAAATTGATAGACTGGATGCGCAAACGTTTCCACGTGCAGCAATCCGGCAGCGGCGGCAAGATCGCCCGCACTCTTTCCAGGATGCGGGAACGTCAATGTGGTAAACCCGTAAAGACAGAGAAAAAACACGACCAAGCCCGCAAAGAACCACTTGATTCCGTTCGGTTCTTTGGATACACCCGATGTATTCTGTTCAGTTCTCATTTCCGGAAACCCTCATTTTTGACGCCCCGTTCCCATGCCCCGAACGCCTCCCCTGCCCATCTCCTCCCCACAGGGATACCTTCGTCGCACGACAGTAACATACACGTTCCATCAGAAGCATCAAAAAGGTAACGCAGGAAAAGGAAAATGTAAAGCATTAATAGCCATTCTCGACGAGGAAGTTGAGGGGCCATGCGGCAACTACTGCGCTCCCGCCGCAGATTCACGACATGCCGCAAACGTCCGCAGCAATCTTGACCACAACCTTGCGGACATCTGCGGGAGCATCCACACAAAGCGACCGCCCCGGCATGTGCGGTTCGCCGGGGAAAAGCAACGCGAAGACGCCGGGACGGAGATGGACAGGAATCCCTGGCGCGGCGGCCTGGAAGGCGATGTCCTGCGCGGCGGAATACGGGACGAGTACACGCAGGGAAGATTCACACGGCGTGTAGACGATCACCTCCTCGCCGGCGAGCAGGCTCTGGATATCGATATACTTCCGATGCGTCTCGTAACGACCCGACTCGACCGGTTGCGTCCGGTACGACTGCACATTCGCCCAGATCCGTTCCTCCGCATCAAGCTCGACCTTGCCGGACGGCAGGTTCTGAATACCGGGATCGCAGAGAAACTCGAACGCCTGTTTGAACAGCGGATGCAACCGCGTGTAACGGGATGCCTGTTCCAATGAATCGAAAATCATAAACGCTCCCTCTCCCGATTGGAACGATTACTCATACACCATCAACCGCCAGGGGATCGAACCGACGTTTTTCGCCTTGACCGGAATGGCAGCTTCCACCATTCCGGAGGGCGGCGGAGGGGCCTTTCGGTTTGGAACAACAGGTTCCAACGCCGCCACCGGGACGGTCGACGCCTGTTGCCCGGACTTGGCCGGGGGAACCGTCGAAACGGTTTTCGGGGCGGGCGGCTTCGCGGCGGGGGCTTGCGCCTGTGCGGCGGCCTTCGGAACCGGCTGCGCGGCAACGGGCGGCTTCGCGGCGGGGGCTTGCGCCTGTGCGGCGACCTTCGGAACCGGCTGTGCGACAACGGGCGGCTGCTCCGGCACGGAACGTACCACCGACGCTGGCTGCGTGGAAGGCCGGACAGGAACGGCGGGAACACCAGAAGCGGAGGACGGTTGCGCCGGCGTCGCAGGCACAGCGGCCTCCGTGTAGTTCGCGGGCGGCGGTACCGGCGGCAGAACGGGGTGTGAAGCCACGGGTCTCGGTTTGGGAAGGACCAAGACGCCGCGTTCGTTATAATGGGGCTTCTGTTCCCTTTCCTCCCGTTCCGCCTTTTCCTTTGCGATTTGCTTCTGCATCTCGGCGTTCTGTTTCTGGATCGCCTCGTTCTGTTTTTGAACGGCAAGCATCTCTTCGCGGAGACGGGCCAACTCGTTCTCCTTGTCCTTCTTTACCGCCTCCGCCATCGCGGTCAGGCTTTCCAACTTTTGACTGACCTCCGGCGGAAGCGTCGCGACAGCCGGCTGCTGCGGCTGTTGCGCGGGCTGCACGACGACGGCGGCCGGCTGGACCGGTTGCGGCGCCGGTTGCGGCTGTGGACGGAGTGCGGCTTCGAGAAGGCGCGCCTGCAGGGAGGACATGTTGTTGAACATTGAAAGCCCGATTACGAAGAAACCGGCCACGACCAAGATAATCACGAGACAGAAGATCACCGACAGGTAAGCGATCCGCTTCCGCGCCTGGGCGCGTTCGGCTTCGATGTAGTCTTGAAACGCCTTCAGGACGGGGAAAGGTTCCGCCCCCGCGCTGGACGCCGCGTTGTACATGGCGACCACGCCCGTCTCATGGGGCTTCCCGGTGGCGTCCTCGAACGGGCCGGAACCGGGTGTGTGTTTGGGAGGTATGTCACTCATAACGACGCAATTGTAGAGGATTACAACCGGGATGAAAAGCGTTTTCACACGCTCTTTTTACCTCGGGAAACCGACATCGATTTTTTTGAATTTTAGGCTTGCATCCACCCGCAGATTCTGGCATACTGAACCGCGTTTTTGAACGAGCGCCCATCGTCTATCGGTTAGGACACCAGGTTTTCATCCTGGGAAGAGGAGTTCGACTCTCCTTGGGCGTGCCATTTTCAGCAGTCCGTTTCACGGGCTGTTTTTTTTGTATCTTCGACGTTTTTTGCGGAAACGGATGCCACGCGATTTTTGGGTGACTTCGTGCATAAGCGAGGGGCTGATTCAACCGACACAGGGCATTTTCGAGGTGTGAAGCACGGTTCCTCCGGGAAAGCAACGGATGGGAAAACTCGCGCGTTTTTTGAACGCAGCCCCCACGCTCACGCCTCGGCGCGAGTGATTCGATTCGGATACCTTGCTATACTGTCCCCGGTAAGCCGTGGGGAGAAGTTAAAGACGAGAGGCGCAGAATAGCGTCCACGTTTTCCGTCAACCGCTTCCTCTTTCCCCTATCCTCTGCGCCTCACCTCAAAAAGATGACACCCTCCACCACCCGCCAGGACGGCGGAGACGACATCTACTTCCAGTCGGTCGGAATATGCTTTTCGGGGGCGTCTCGATAGCGCCGCCGCATGGCCTCGATGTGTTTCATATAAAGTTTCTTGCAATCTCCGAGCAGAACACGGACGCGCCGGGCGTAGCCGGGACAACCGTTGTGCTGCGTGGGACCGGCAGCAAGAAAAGCCTTATACGGCGAGAACCCCGTATTCGTACGGAGCATCCCCACTTCGGAAGTCGAGTCTTTGGCCGTCGCAATCATCTTCTCCGATTCTTTGACGACCGTATCGATGTGGTTCAAGAAGATGGCGCATTGCTTGAAGAAATTCTCGAACGCCTTGCGGTCGGGCGGTGCGATCTTCAACGCATACGCTTCATAGAAATCATGGTCTTCCGCCAACGCGGCAAGCGCGGCCGCGGATTCCTCCTTGGTGATGGCGGTGTACTTCGCGTAGAGCTTGAGCGCGTCTTCGTTCATCACGAAAAGATACCGGTCGATTAGGCGCGTATCGTTGTACAGCCAAGCCTGCATCGTACACTTGTCCGTCGTCGCGTAGTCGCCAAGCTTCGACACCATCAGCATCTCCGATCCCGTCACATCGGTCACGTTGCGCAAGATCATCAATTCCATGTTGTGCATGAACTTTTCGTACGCCGCGTCGATCTTCCGGAACGTCTCCGTGTACTTGTTCTTTGTGAAGTGGTCCTGAACCTGCAACCATCTTTTCCGGCGTTCGACCATCTGGAAGCCGAGCAGGTCGCCCACCAGGATGCGGAGTTTTCCACGCGACTTGCGTTCAAGGGCCTGGAGCATGACCTTGTAGGCGTTGACGCGTTCTTTCCCGCGCAGGGTGCTATCCGGATCACCCGCTTTCGGAAGAAGTGCCACGCTGTCGGTCACCAGCGGGCGCGACAGTTCCTCCAGTAACGATTTCAGGATGGAGAGCCTGTCGGGGTGGTTGACGGCACACTTGTCGGTACTCTCCTTCATCCGGTCGGAAATGGTCTGGATTCCCCGTTGAAGCTTTTCGAAGTCATCCCAGTCCGCCCCGGTCAGGGTGATCCGGTTTCCCCAGCGTTCCTTGTCGGCAGCCTCGATTTCCCCCTCTGACATGGCACCGAACGGCTTCGCCGCGAGAAGGATCGGCATGAACGCCGCAATCGCAATCAACACGTTCTTTATCACGTTCTTCATCGTCTTCTCCTTTCCTTTTAGAACCTGGGCGCGTAATCTTCGACGTACCAGCGTCCCCCGTTCCGGCGGATCAATTTGTGGAGATGCGGCGTACCGAACTGCTTGCCGTTCTCGTCGTAAGCCTTCGACTCCACGATCGCCTCTTCAATCTTCTCGCCGCTGATCTTTTTCAGGGTTTTCTTCTGCGCGTCGTCGAGGAACACGTTCTCCAACGCATCCTCGTCGTCGAACCCCTTGACAACCGAAATCTTCGCCTTGCCAAATGTGGCATGAACGTACTCGCTGTGAAACCGTTGCTGGTGCAGATCCCAGTGGTAACGGACGTTGATGCCTTCATCGTTGTTCACCCGCCCCGGATCGATGCAGTCCAGGTAGAGTTTGTAGTTCTTCTCCTTGATGGCGGTCATGAAGATCTCCATCAGCCGCTCGGGCGTGACGTCGGGCGGCACTTCCTTCACGGTGTACCAGCCGTCCTTGATCGCGGCCACGCGCTCCTCCCCGATGAAACGCCCCGTCGATTCGGCGGCGTCGTCCCGGACCGCCATCACGTGCCCCGGCACGTAAAGGGCAAGCGGTTTCAGTTCCCAACCGAACTGTAGATTGCCGACAACTTCCTCTCCTGGATTGGGGTTCTCGGCCGTGATGTCCATAATTTCGCCGATGACCGTCCACTTTTTCACGTCTTCAAGCCCGCTATCGACGTTCCGGCGGTAACGCTTCACCGCCTCGTAAGGACCAAGCCAGTCGCGTGTGGCGATGTTGACGAAGTAATACCCGGTCGATGGCTTGCCGGACGCGACATACTCGCCCGTCGCGCCGTAGAACTGGTGGCGAGGATATTCCACATCGTCCAAGACCACGTACTTCCCCTTGAGATCCTCGAGCGAAACCTCCTTGTGGAAAGGCGCGGGGAAAACCTTCGGGAGAACCTTGTCCTTACACTTCGCGAGAAGCCCCGTCCACTCCTTTTCCGCCGCCTCGGCAATGATCTTGCGCAACGTCTCTTCATTGCGCTTGTAGGCCGTCCATTCCGCCCTGACTTCCGTATAATCGCCCTTGGATTTCATCAATGCCCGCTTGGTGCGTTGGAAGAGTTTTTCAACTTCCGGGTCGTCGGGATAGAGCGACCTCAGCTCGGCGACTTTTTCAAGGGCGGTCTTCTTGTGGCGCCAGACCCGCTTGTCGCCACCTCGCTGGATCTCCACTTCACGTTCGAATTCTTTTAGATAATAGTCAGCGAACCCGAGCTTCTGTTGACGCTGGCGCGCCGAAGGGTCGCACGGAATCTCCGCCTGAACGGCAAGCGCAACCGCAACCGCAATAACCGTGAAACACATTCTCGTCATGGACATGGACTCCTTTCTTCCCAAACGTTTTGTCACTTCGTCATCTCAATCATCGGCGCGACGGGCGTGACGTAGAGATCCATGTGGCCGTCGGCGTTGTTCGCCGTGCAGACCACGTACTTGCCCTGCATCACGAAGTGCGGATGCGGATCAGGGTGCATCTTGCTCTGGTTGTCGCGCGGCATGAGCGGCGGACGCGTGGAGTAGAGCCACACATGCTTTCCGGTCTCGCGGTTCCAGAACCCGACGCGCCACTTGCAGCCACGCCACCACTTCTCCGGCGCGTCGTCGCAGACGACGTACTTTTTGTCGGGCGAGACGTTGTTGTGTCGCGCGCCGCGAATGCCGCACCAGCGCTCCTGCCCCCCCGTCGCGAGGTCGTGGTGGTAAACGTAGTCGCCTGGCCGTCCGCACCAGCTGAAGCCCTTCCCGTCGTCGTCCCAGATCTCGTGCGAGGCGAAGTTGCGGTCCTTCGCGGGGATCATCTCGCGCCAGCCCTTCTTCATCAGCCACATGCGCGGATACCAGCCGGTCTTCTTGCGGTATTCCTGTCCGTCCTTCTCCCAGCATGCTTCCCAGGCACACATCGCAAGCGAGTCGTCCGCCGGGTTGACCTGACCGTGGTTGCAGCAGAACGGGGTCTCGCCCCACTTGTCGAACTCGCCCGTCGCGAGGTCGAGCATTCCCTGCACCCAGCGACGTTTCCCCGCAGCGTTGACGAGCGACGTGTCGAGGAACGCGCGCTTCCTGTCTTTCGTGAGCGTGAGGTGCGTGTAGTAGCGATCGGCCTTGTATTCGTCGTCGTCAAGTCCCTTCGGGCGTCCGCACAGCTTGACGGCCTTCGACGGCTCGGCGAGGTCGCAGCGGAAGAAGCCTCCGAGCTTCGGGCTCCCGAACACGACGTAGTTCTCCTTGCATTCGATGAAGGGATCGCCCACGAACGGCGTGCCGCTCTCGATGTTCTCGCGGCTGATGTTCTCCGCCCGGGCGACGGGCTTCACCGTGTCGTTGAGGAGATCGGCGACCATGAGGATCTTCGGACTGCGCTTCGGCTTTTTCTCGTTGCCGACCGTGTAGTTGAAGAGCAGAAAGCGTCCGTCCTCGGTCATCGACTTCGTGATGAAGTAGAGCGACTGGCGGTTGTCGTCCGGCGCACCATAGACGAGCGCGAACGAGACGACGCCGCTTTCGGGATCGACGCGCGTCTCGAAGAGCTTGGACGTGGCGGGCGTCTTGATGCCCTTCACCGCGCCCGCGCCGTCCGCAAGGAGCGTCGAGGCGATCCAGAGCATCGGCGCCTGCGCATGGGGGTCGCCGTTCACCTGATGCCGTTTGAAGTAGTAGTCGAGGCTGTTGCGCTTGC
>JAGCVN010000138.1 GCA_017962315.1 Kiritimatiellia bacterium | reverse complement strand
ATGTCATTGCTCCGGCGTTGAACGTTTCAAGCACGTGCCTCAACAGCGGCAGTGCAATTCTCTGGTGTAGTTGTTTGCTCATGATGGCGTGCATGGTACACAAATTTCCAGCCGGAGGTACGCCAGGCACCTCAATGACACCGAAAGACAGAGTCCTGTTTTGACAACTACAACAAGTCCTGTTTTGATTTCACCCCGACAAGGGATTTCTTTTTGATTGACAGGGATTGGACTTTGCTGTAAAAGTCCGTCCCATGCGAAAGGGTTGCCAGATACGTTTGCAAAAGATGTACCCGTTTCTTGCGGCGATCGTCGTTTTTTGCGCGTTCTTGTTCGCGGAAGGCGCACCGCTCGATCCCGTTCCTGAAACGTGTTTCGAGGTTTCGTTTCCCGAACCGTCCGTCGGGATCGGGCAGGACGGTTTCGCGCACCTTTCCCTGGCGGGTGCCTCCCTTGATGCCGAACCGGGGCGTCCCTTGCTTCCCCACCTTTCGCGGACGTTTACGCTGCCGGACGGCATGACGGCTGCGAGTGTCGTCTGTGAAGTGGTCGCCTCCGATTCGCTCGACCTGCCCGCTCCCCTCCCGTGGGGACGTCCCTGCGTCCTTCCCGGAGAGGAGGCTGACTGTGAACGCGACGAGGCGGTGTATGCGGCGGATGCGTTCTATCCCGTTTCGCCCCTCCGCGGCTGGCGGACGGATTTCGCAGGCGGGCAGGGGACGCTCTCGGTCGAACTTTATCCCGTTCGCGTTCATCACGTTGCGGAACGTCTGGAGGCGGTTCGTTCCCTTCGCCTGCGTGTCGCGCTCTTGCCTCGGAGTTCCGGAAGACGGCTTTCCGCCGGGGCGCCTTCGCGTCTGCCCCCAGGCGTCACCAACGAGTACGTGGTTGTCGCGCCGCAGTCCTTCGCCGCCTCGCCCGCGCCATGGAACCTCGACGCGCTTCTCGCCCGTCGCGCCGCCGACGGTTTCCGCACAAACCTTGTGACTGCGGAATGGATCGACGCGAATTATGCGGAAACCAACCGCGCCCTTCGAGTCCGCGCCTTCGCCCGCGATGCCTATCTCCACGCCGGGTTGAAGTTTCTGCTGATCGTGGGGACGTATGCCGAGGTGCCTTCGCTGGCGTTGCATTCAGAATACAGCGCGCTCCTTAAGACGTACCGGGAGGATATCCCCGCCGACGCGATCTCCTTCGGTTGCCTCGACGGGACGTTTGACGGGAACGGGAACGGCGTGTATGGAGAAATGGGGGATGGTGACAACGGCGACATCGATTTAATCGCGGAAGTGATGGTCGGTCGTTTCCCCGTCGCGGATGCGGCGGAACTCGCCAACCTCGTCCGCAAGACCCTCCGCTACGAGGAGGCGTCCGCAGAAGACTTGAGCCGTATCGGGTTCATGGCCGAGACCGTCAATTTCGGGACGGTCGTCTACGCCTCCGGGCACATGGAGGCCCTGCGTTCCGGAATTTCTGTCGATGGGCTGGACACCATCGGGTTCGAGACGTCCGCCTACTCGAACACCTTTACCGCCTGCACGCTCTACGACTCCGATGCGTTCAAATGGAATGCGGACGCTGCTTTCGCCTTCCTGAACGGCGGGTACGCCGCCGTCAACCATCTGGGGCACGGAACGACCAGCCAGTGCATGAAGATCCCCCTCACCATAGCGGCAAATCGCGTAAAGCTTGCCGCGCTGACGAACAGTGTGCCGTATTTCGTTTATTCGTCCGCTTGCCTGTCGGGGGCGATGGACCGGCCGGATTGTTTTGCGGAAGAGTTGGTCACGGCGGAAAACGCTGCCGCGGCTGCGGTGATGGGAGCGCGGGAAACGTGGTTTTACAGTAACCGGATTGCGGGGGACAACTTCGATCTTCAACGCGCGTTTTGGGATGCCGCGTTGTCCGGGAGGGCGACGCGGTTCGGTGAAATCAATGAAGCCTCGCGCCGGGCGAACCTTGGTTTCGTCTCGCCGAAATACTACAGCTCCAAGCGCTGGGCGTATCTGGAGATGAACCTGTTCGGCGATCCCGCGCTTCCATTTGCGCGGGCGGTGAATCTCACCCCGCCGTCGTTCGAACACGTCCCCCTGCTGAACACGTTTGAGACGGAGACGCCGTACCTCGTCGAATGCCGCGTCGAACCGGTCGGAATCTTCAATACGGAAACCGTCCGCCTGGTCTGGACGACGGAAACGGAGGCGTTCGCGCACACCCAGTCGATGGCCCGTGCGTACGGCAATTGCTACACCTCGTCGATTCCCGCGCAACCCGTCTACACGCGTGTCGCCTACCGGCTGCTTGCCGACAACGCGGCTGGCGTGACCGGCGCGTTCCCGTCCGGGGGAGGCGACTGCGACTTCGAAGTCACGCCTCGCCTTTCGTTCAACGTGCTGGGGGCGCCGTCCCCCTATGGCGAAGTGGTGCCGGATTACGGGACAACCCATTCCGCCTCCGGATTGACGATCCATGTTTCCGCGCCTCGGTACGTCTCCCTTTCCGCAGACGGACGGATGCGGTTCGACGGATTTGTCGGGGGAGGCTCGGTCCCCGCGATGGGCGGGGAGCCGGCGTGTACGTTCGCCATCTGCGAGGACAGTTTCCTTGTCTGGCGCTGGAAACGCCAGAACCGCCTTGTGCAGTCGGATACGCACGGTTTGCTTGAGGCCGCGGAGTTTTGGTGCGACGAGGATACCGCGTGTTTGCCGCCCGCCGCGCCAGAGTCTGCGACGGATGTGACGGGACATGTGTGGCGGTTTGCCGAATGGCGGCTCGACGGCCTCCGATTCCCCGTTGCCCCGTCCCTCTCCGCGCCGCAGGCGCAGTCCGTCCCGATGGACGCCGCGCATCGTCTCGCCGCCCTCTATCTGCCGGAAACGGAAGACGCTGACGGGAACGGGATTCCAGACTGGTACGAATACCGGTACTACGGCAGTACGGGGATTCCCGTTTCGCTCGATACCGATGGCGACGGGTATACGTTCGCCGAGGAATTCGCAGACAGGACGGATCCGCTCGACGCAGGCTCCATCCCCGCACCGCCCGTCATCGACTTCGAGCCCCTCGAACTCATCCAGCGCCGGCCTGGCCCGTATACCGTCCATGCACGGATCGCCGATACGCGCGGTGTCGCACGCGCCGTCCTTCGCTGGCGGAGCGGCGGCGGAATCTGGCAGGAGACGGAACTCGTGCACGATGGCGGGGGGGGCTATGCCGCTTCGTTCGGAGAAACGACGTTCCCCGCCGAGGATTTCGATTATCTGTTGGAAGCCTCCGATCCGAACGGTTTTACGACGGTCACGGAAACCTATTTCCTTTTTACGGTCTATCCGGAAGGGGACTTCACACGACTGACGAATCTCGTCTTCCACGCTTACGTGGATGATCCGCCCGTCGCCTGGACAAACCGGATCGTCAACCGCGGGAACGACACGCTTACAGGAACCATGGTCCTCGCGCGCCAAGAGTGCGTGGAGCCGGACGGATTGAAAAACGTCTCGCTTGCCTCGATTGGTCAGCCATGGCGTGTTGCGACAAACCGCTTTTTCTCCCCGACCTGTTCGCTTCATGCCGGACTCGACACCACATTCGCCTCCAACCAGGCGGTCCGTGCAACGATGACGCTCGCCCCCTGCCGGCTCGGTAAGAACGCCCGCCTCTCGTTCCGCCACTGGATTTGTTCGGAGACGGATTCGGGCGATCCTTCACGGGCGTTCGACGGCGGACTGGTCGAATATTCGCTAGACGGAGGGAGAAGTTTCACACAGTTGCCAGGCCCCTACACGCATACCATTTACGGGTGGCAACGGTCGCCTTGGCCGGACGGCGTGCCCTGTTTCGCAGGCCATGAAACCAATGCGTGGCGCGAAGTCGTCTTCGAGCTGGCGGAACTCCTCCCGGAGCGTGACGGCTTCTTCGGCGAGGAGGTCGTTTTCCGCTTCCACTACGGCGGGGACGACAACCATGACGAGGAGGGGTGGTATGTCGATGACATCCGTGTCTATCCGCTTTTACAGGAGAAAGGATTCGGCTCTTCGGAGGGAACGCCCGTCGCATTCAACGTTGAACCGGGGCGGTATCGGGTTTTCGATGGGTACAACCTGCCTGCCCTGACGGGAGCCGACGACAACACGGTCAGCGTCCTCCTACTCAGCAACGATCCGTATCAGCCGTTTTATACCTTCGACTGGCGTCTCTTTCTCGACTACCCGGAAACAAGCATCACCGCTTTCGACGCGAATGGTTCGCTCTCCTTCCCGACGCGGACCGGCTACCGGTACTCGGTGGAGGTGACGTCGACGCTTCTTCCGGCGTCATGGAAACCTTTGGACGGGGTTGAACCGGTGGAGGGAACGGGGGTCCCCGCACGGTTCCACCTTCCGGTGACCAATGCCCCCTCGCAATTCTTCCGTCTCAGGATCACGCGGTGAGGAGGGCCCCCGTCAGTTTGGCTTGAACTCGATGGTGAGTCGTTCGTATTGCTTGAGGAACTCGACCGAAAGCCCCCGGATCGGTTCGGTGTTGATGGCCGCTTTCAAGACCGTCTCGTCGTAATACTTGTTTCCGGAAGAACGGACAAGACGGTAGCTGATGATACGCCCGCTCCGATCCAAACGGATTTCCAGGTGCGGCGGCAGGAGGATCCGTTCCGTTTCAGGTGGCGCTTCCCACGACTCGAAAAGCGCGGTTCGGACAAGTCCGACACACCGTGCCATCTCGTTTTCAGGAATCTGGTTCCGTGCGCCGGGGCGCGCCCCCGCGTTCAACGCATCGCGAATCTCCTTTGCGCTTAGCGGCTTTTCCAAAGCCTTGACGGGTTGCGAGACGACGCGTTTGTATTTTGTGAAATCGACTTTCGGTCTATCCGGGACTTTCGCCTCGACGCGTTTCCCCTTTTGGAACGGCTTCTTTTCCGGTTTCTTTTCCGGTTTCTTCTCCGGTGGTTGGGGTCTCGGTTTCGGCGGTTGGGGCTTCGGCTGGGTCTTTGGTTTGGGTTTCGGTTTTTCCGTTTTTTTCTTTTCGACGGCGACGGCATCCTTCACCGGGGCGGGTGTCTCGACCGGTTCCGGCTCCACCTCGTCAACAGCCGGTTCAGGCGGCGGAAGGTCGGCGGGCAAGACGATGGTAAACTCGGACGGGGGCGGCGGCGGTTTCTGGAAAAGGCGGGCGATCATCTCATACGACGCGAAAGAGCCGAGGAGCAACACGTGCAGAACGGTGGAAAGGGTAAACGATCGGGAATCTATGAACTCGTTTCGCATCGGTTCGTCAATCGGCCAGCGTGACCAGGGCCATGCGCGTGATCTTGACCTTGTACAGGAGTTTCATCACCTTCATGATCTTACCGTAGTCCAGGCGTTCGTCCGCGCGCACCAGGACGGCGGTTTCGGGGTTCTCGGCGGCGAGATTTCCGAGCGTGCGTTCCAGCTCCTCCATGGAGAGGGGGTGGTTGTTGAGAAAGACACGCCCTTCGGCGTCGAGCGTGACGACGTTCGACTTTTTGTTCGGCAGGATGTCCGCGCTCCCCTGGGGAAGCTTGATGGCGATCCCCTGTTCCATGGCGGGCATTGTAATGATGAACGTGATCAACAACAAAAAGGTCATGTCGATCAATGGGGTCATGTTGATCTCGCCGCTAATGCGTTGCTGTCTACCCCGCCGGATCATTCCTCGCCTCCCTGGTAGTCCATCTTGATACGGCCGAGCAACTCCTCGCAGAACGACTCCATGTCAGTGGTGAGGTCTTTCATCCGGGTCGCATAGTAATTGTAGACACAGACGGCGGGAATGCCGACGATCAGGCCTACGACGGTCGTGCCGAGCGCCGCAGAGATGGCGGGGGCGATTTCCGAAAGGAGCACGGTGCCTTTCCCGCCCATCATGTCGAATGCGTCCATGACGCCCCACACGGTTCCGAGGAGTCCGAGCATCGGCGCGGTCGTCACGATTGTGGCAAGCATCCAAAGCCCCGCTTCCAGTTTTTTGATTTCCTCTTCCAGTGTGTTCATGCAGCTGCTCCGGACAAGCCCCATCTCCTTTTTGGTCAATGCGACCGCCGTGCCGTTGGCGCGCTGCCCTGCGACCATGGTGCGCCGTTCCGGACTGAGCAGTTTAAGCATCCGTTCGCAGGTGTGGTTGTAAATCGTCTCCATGGAAACTTTCAGACCTCCCGGATGCCGCTGCAGGCAGTAGTCGAGGACATCTCCCTCGCGGCGGAAAATCGCTACGAACCGCCGGTTGTCCATGTCAATGCGCTTGATACGCCTGTGGAGGTGGATCCAGTACGAGACGCCGACAATCGAAATGACAATCTGAATGAAAACAATCACGATACCCATTCCGCTCGACGTGAACAGGCCGTGTAGAATCCCCGCCAGAGGCAGGGCAAAGGACAATTGCGACATGAAGGCTCCCTCCCCAAAGATGAAACGCGAACCGAAAATGTAATCATGCCTTGGGCGCGTTGAAAAGTCAAGAAAGATAATGCCGTCTCCAAAAGCCGAATTCGCGGGACGATAATCGCCTTGCCCAATTCCGGATTCTGTGGTAGAATGCCGGTTCCGTTTTTCGAGAGGTAGACAGTATGTGGAACTATTCTGAGACCGTGATGGACCATTTCCGCAACCCGCGGAATGTCGGGAAGATCGAAAATCCCGACGGCGTGGGCACGGTTGGCTCTTTGGCGTGCGGCGACGCACTTACGCTGATGTTCAAGCTGGATGAGAACAAGCGGATCAAGGACGTGAAATTTCAGACGTTCGGTTGCGCCAGCGCAATTGCCTCTTCCTCCGCGCTGACGGAATTGATCAAAGGGAAGACTCTTGAAGAGGCGCGTAAAATCACGAACAAGGAGATCGCCGAGTACCTGGGCGGGCTCCCCCCGCAGAAGATGCATTGTTCCGTGATGGGAAGCCAGGCGCTGGAGGCGGCGATCCGGAACTACCAGACGGGCGACACAACGGTCCGAAACCTTGAGGACAGCCACATCGTCTGCACCTGTTTCGGTGTATCCGAGAACGAGATTCGCCGGGTGATCACGGAAAACAGCCTGACTACACTGGACGAGGTGACGAATTTCACGAAGGCCGGCGGAGGGTGCGGTCAGTGCCGGGGGACAATCCAGAAGATTCTCGACGAAATCCTCGCCCAGCGCGAGGAAATCGAAAAACGTGCGAATGACGGCAAGGGGGCATAATTTCGCGTGAGCGGAGAACCGCACAACATTTTGTTCGACGCCCGTGTCCTTTCCGCCGAGCCGACGGGGGAAAACCGCTATCTCCGCACTTTGGCCGCCGCCTTCCTCCCGTTGTTGCGGGAGGACGAAATGTTACATCTCGTCCTTTCCTCCGGATACGGGGAAAGCCCCGTCCCGCTCTCCCCGCGTTGCCGCGTCCACAGGCTTTCCGCGAACGCGGGTTCGGCGTCCGGGCGGCGCGAGATCGTCCGGCTTTCCCGGGAACTTCGGTCCGAGGTCTTCCATACGACCAGCCTCGCCGCGCTGGGGCGCGTACACGGGCGGGCGGTCTTGACGCTGCACGATTTCCGCCCCGCCGTGCGCCCGCAGTTCTACGGCTTTTTCCGGCGTCTGCGCTGGCGCTTCCACGCCCTCCGCGCCGTACACCGTGCGCGGCGTTGCATCGCCGTCTCCGAAGAGGCGCTGCAGAACGGGACGCGCTTCTTCGGGAAGCGTGTCCGTGTCATCGGGACGGTGGTGCCGCCGTGCGTCTCCCCCGCGTTTTCGCCGCAGTCGCCGGAATGTGTTGCGCGTGTGCGGGAGGCATACGGCCTGCCTGAAAAGTTTCTGCTGTATGCGGGGGCGGACGATCCGGTGAAGAATCTGGAAACCCTGCTCGGCGCCTACGCGCTGCTGGAGCCGACGGAAACGCTGCCGCTCGTGCTGGCGGGGTTCCCCCCGAGGGAAAGCCGCGTCCGCGTGTTGGCGGAACCGCTGGCAGACCGGATCGTCTGGTGCGGGGTCGTGCCGGACGCGGATATGCCGGCCTTGTATTCGGCGGCGCGCGCATTCCTCTTTCCCAGCCTGGACGAGGCGTTCTGCTACCCCGCGCTTGAGGCCATGTCGTGCGGGACGCCGGTCGTCTGTTCCGCGTTGAACGTGTTGAAGGAAATGACCGCCGGTGTCGCGAAGATCGTCCACCCAACCGACCGCCAGGAGTGGCGGCGCGCCATTCACTCTGCGGTCGTGTCGATCGACTGGCACGATACGGCCCGCGCCGCCGGGCTTGCCCGCGCCGCCGCGTTCCGCAGCGAGGAGATCGCACGCGAGACGCTGGAACTTTACCGGAAGCTTTACCCAAAAGGAAGAACGTATGATCAAAGCATGTGAATTGAAGAAAGGGGCGATCGTCGGGATTCACGATCGGCCTTACGAAGTGGAAAGCCTCTCCGTGACGACGCCGAGCGCGCGCGGTGCGGCCTCGATTTACCGGTTCCGTTTCCGGAACCTGGTCGACGGTGGCAAACAGGATGTCTCCTGTCACGGCGACGAACCGTTCGCGGAGATCGACCTTGAAAGCCGTCCTGTCCAGTATCTCTACGCTCAGGACGACCGTTACACGTTCATGGACACGGACAGCTACGAACAGTTCGAACTGGGCAAGGACCAGATCGAAGCCCAGCTGCCGTATCTGGTCGAAGAGATGGAGGACATCTACGCGCTTCTCGTCGACGGCAACGTCGTCGCCATCAAACTTCCGCAGAAGGTGAAACTGACGATTGAAACGACCGACCCCGTCATGAAGGGGGCTTCCGTCACCGCGCGCGGCAAGACCGCCATCTGTCAGACCGGACTCCGCCTGAACGTTCCTGAATATCTGGAACAGGGCGAGGAGATTCTGGTCGATACCGCCACCGGGGAGTACCTGCAGCGTGCAAACGCCGTCAACCGATCGTAAGACGGTCCGGGGGCTGCTGCTTCTGCTTGCCGGTCTCGCCGTCGTCGCGCTGGCGGCGGGGGCGAGCCGGATGTTCTGGAAGGGCTGGCAGATGGCCGCGTTCGCGGACATCCTGCGTTGGCGCGAGGCGTTATCCATGTTCCTCTTTGCGCCGGCACTCGTCGTTTTTTTCTGGTTCCTCGTCCGGTGTGTCGGGCGGGGTAGGGTGAATCCCGTTGTCAAGGTTGCCAGCCTCCTTGCCGTCTACTTCGTCGCCTGCGGCATGGGGATGCATGATCCGGCGAACCGGATGTGTGGTTTCTACCCGGCGGAGGCGATGCCGCCGTCCGTCCGCCAGAGCCTCGTTTATTTCGACGATGTCCTCGGCCATCAGGTTTTCTGGACGGGGTTCGTGCTGGCGGCGTGGGCGCTCGGCGTTCAGCAGGTTTTGACGCCGCTGGACGGTCGTGTCTCCCCGTTTGCCGGGGTGTTGTTCGCGGGGGTGGACCTTGCCCTGCTGTTTGTGTTCTTCACCAATCTCGCGTTTGAGTTTCCGCAGACGAAACAGGACTGCCGCGTGATCATGGCGGCGGCTACGCTGCCGACGGCGTTCTGGTTGGTCCGGGCGCGGGGGAGGGGGCTTTTACGTATGCCGATGCTACTGGTCATCCTGCCGGTCTGTTGGGGTTCGGTCACGCTGACATGGGGGTATTGGCTTTGGAAGGGAATGCCGTGACGTCTTTTGTTTCTACGCTTTTTTCGCCGATGACGGTCAGCCTTGTCGTGTTCCTTGCGGCGTATGTCTGCTTTGTGGTTTTCCCCGGACACCGGTCCTGGGTCGCGTGTGGCGGTGCGTTGTTGCTGGTCGTTTCGAAGGTGGTCACTCCGACGGAAGCCCTGCTTGAAAAAGTCAACTGGAATGTGATGGGGCTTTTTCTCGGGACGCTGGTCTTGGCGGAACTCTTTCTCGCCTCGCGCGCACCTTCCGTCTTTTCGGGCTGGCTCGTTTCCCGTTGCCGGAGCGGGCGGGCGGCGATGGTGATGGTCTGCGCCCTTTCCGGGTTTATCTCCATCTTTGTTGAAAATGTGGCGGTCGTCCTGCTGGTCGCCCCCGTCGCGCTCAGCCTGGCGGAACAGTTGAAGGCGAATCCGATTCGCCTGCTCATCGGGATTGCGATTTGCAGCAACGTGCAGGGCGCAGCCACGATGATCGGCGACCCGCCCAGCATGATCCTCGCCGGCGCGATGCGCCTCGGTTTCTGGGACTTTTTCGTGTACCAGGGGAAACCCGGTATTTTCTTCGCGATCGAAATCGGTGCACTGGCCTCGCTCCTGATCCTTGCATACTGTTTCCGCCGCTACAAGGGCGGGCGGCCGGAGACGCAGAAACAGACGGCGCGTTCGTGGGTGCCGACGGTGCTGCTCGTCGTGTTGATCGTGGGACTTTCCTGTGCGTCGGCGATCGACCGTGACTTCCGCTGGTTTGCCGGAACCTTTACGCTCGCCGTCGCCGCGGCGGGGCTTCTCTGGTACGCCGTCTTCGCTCGCTGGGGAAAGACGACCGGCCTTCTGCGGTCACTTGACTGGGACACGACCTTTTTCTTGGTCGGGGTTTTTGTGCTGGTCGGTGCTTTGGCGGATTCCGGTTGGATGGACAGCCTCGCCGGTTTTCTGGGGAATCTTACGGGGAACAGCCTTGTGGGTGCCTATCTCTTAATCGTGTTTTTCGCCGTGGCCGTCTCGGCTTTTGTGGACAACACGCCGTTCCTGCTGGTGATGATTCCCGTGGCGCAGAAGATGGCCGCTCACCTTGGCGCCCCCGTGCCTTTGCTCTTGTTCGGGCTGCTCATCGGTGCCTGTCTCGGCGGTAACATCGCGCCCATCGGTGCATCCGCGAATGTCGTGGCGCTCGGCATCCTCCGGAAGCAGGGGTACACCGTCTCCTTCCGCGAGTTTATGAAGGTGAGTGTTCCGTTCACGGCCGCAGCCGTCTTGGCCGGCTGCCTCTTTGTCTGGTTTGTCTGGAACTCACCCTGAGCACTTCCCCTCTGAAACAGAATGAGGTAGTTGAAAACTTTTGGTTCTTCAAAGAAAACTTTGGAAATGTTCGTGACCATCAATCTTCATGATTCAGCAATCGACAATCCCGATTTCCTTTTAGCACACGGATTTGTTCGCCGTTAACGCGGCTCACTCCTCCTTGCGAACGCCGTCAGGCCTGAACGAATCCGATTGTTCTTCTTTCGTGACCGACTCGCCTTTTCAAGTTGTTGTCACGGTTGTCTCCGGTTCCAAGGCGTACCGTTGAAAAACGCAGATGCGCCAGAATTTTGGCCGCTCGCTCTTGATTGGTAATGGTCTTCGGAATACACTTTATATCAGCTGTTATCAGCTGTTATCTGCTGTGTGATGCCATTGTGATTACCAAGCATCCTATTTAGCGATTTCAGGTAATCATTGGCTACATTCTCGATTGTGCGCAAATTGGCAGTTGCAGTTGTCGTGTGGTCGCCCAAGACATGAATGTCATTCATCATTGATGCAAGCGCCTGTGCAACCCTGTCTGAATTCGGGCCGGAAAGATTCAGCGCCTGCTTAACCGCCTCTCTCCTTGTGACAACGAACTGCCTCCACTATTATTCTACGACCCTTTCACTACTTCCTGGATGTATCTTCTCCATTGAATCAAGAAATCCTTTCGGTATCGAGCTGCTCATTCCCCAATGAGTAAACTCTCTGTGCTCGCCAATCCCCTTCAATACTCCAAATTCGTTACGAATCGAATTAAGAAAAGAGCTTCCTTCTTCCGCGAGATTTACAGGCTTTGCGCCAGCCCCCATATCCATTCCTTGTGAGACAAATGCGGCGAGATTCTTCGTTTCAACTGTGCGCTCAGAATTGAAGAGAATATCAATTATGTCGGATATATGGACTGTACCCATTTTCGCATACACCCAGAAGCTCAACACGATAAATGGTAGAATGAGTGATGCCTTGGAGATCAAAACAAAAGGGACGCGAATCAAACGATTCCAATCATGCCGCATTTTTATCTGCTCATATTCATCTTAAAGAGTTGCCGTACTGTATCAGGAGGAAGCATGGAAATACTCAGGCAATCATCCAGCGAGAACAGATCACCATTTTCGCATTTGAACATCTGTTTCATTTTGCCTCCACATGTATACTACCCGCCAGCATATTTCCCGTGCAACACCCGTTGCCTAGTCAATGCTGACAATGCTTTCGTGTGAATAGAGGGGCATTCTAGCGCACTTCGGTTCGGGGCGCAAGCGGGAATTCGGAGGTTTCGGGGGGACGAGGGGACGGGGGGAGGACGGGAGGAACGGGAACGACTCGTAGAACGACTTCTGGCAGCGATGGTACCAGCACTGGTTTACGGAGAGCCTGAAGAACGTCAGCAGCTTCCCGTTGGGAAGGCTCTGCACGTACCGCGTCCTGCCGTGGCTGGTGAGCAGAATCTCCGTGCCGCAGACGGGGCACTTGAGCGTCTTGCGCACGAGCGGCACGATCTGGCATCTCTGCTTGAACCTGTCCTTGCAGACATCAAGGTGGTTCCTGTTGCGGACCAGTCCCTTGACATCGCAGGCCTTGCGGATTTCCGTCTTCCGGGGTTGAAATCCCCAGACGGATTGGCTATACTTCAACTCGTCAACAGTTTGCAACTTTCTTTCCTTTCCTGCTTGGCGGTAGAAACGGAAAGAATATGCAAATCAGCGCCTGAAATCAAGGGTTTGAGCGATGCTTGGACGTGGTTTCAGGCGTTTCTTCTCACGAATAACCGGGAAGAACCGAAAAAGATCTTGAGGGGATATACAGGGATCAGAACAACGTGTTCGTCGATTTGAAATCGAATTTCCTCAACAGTTACGATGGAATCCGTGTGCCTATGCGTCAATGGGCAAATCAGTTCAAGTCCGTCCCCCCTCAAGTCATGAAGCGCATTTTTGCGGATGTGGAGAAGGCGACTGAGGCGGCCGATAACTCAAACGCTTCAAACTTTGGAGAACACCCTTGGCTCTGGTCTGGTTCGTATGCTGGTGCCGCAGTCCTGGGCGGGTTGATAGGTGTAGGAGTTGTCGGAATCTGGCACACCACCTCGCCAGATTTGCCGAACGAGATAGAAAGAGGCGCGATGTCCTTGAACGCCCCCGTGGTAGACATGAAGAACACGTGGAGAAACGCCCGGAATGAGATGTCGACATATCTTGACGAGATGAGAAATATGGGGCAGGAGCTGAAATCGATCCGTGGCAGCAGCTATCTTCAGGACCCGAAGACACGCAAGTATCTGCAACGTGTGTTGTCGGAGAGCGACAACGACAGCACCGCCGTTTCCCAATATCTCGACTACGCGATGTATGATGTTCCGTTTTGCGTACTGACATACAAGGCCAACGGGCAGCTGAAGGAATGCAAGGGGCGGTTCAACGATGATGAGGAGAAGATGATGAAGGTGATGTCCGAGTACTGCCAAGCGGTTGCAGGAACTGAGATGTTAAGGCACATAAGGACGCGCTACGCCGCAAACGGCTACGTCGAGGCGGTCGCCAGACTGAAAGACGAACTGAGCGTTGACGAATGGGAGAAGTTCCTCAACGAGTCGAAGCTCTACAAAGTCGAGCAGAAAGTCGACAGCGCGGGACGGCAGCAGAACGAGCTTGACCCCTTGAAGAAGTGATTTTTCACACCAATTTTTCACGCTGGACAAGTGAACGAGGAACTGGTAGACTCTGGGGTGTTCGCGGATGAACCGCGAGTCAACGAGAGGAAAACGGGTATGAAACGTTTCTTGTATCTCTGTGCCGTCACCGTGATGGCCGCCACCACAGTCTCCGCCGCGAAGGGCGGATGGCTCGATAATTTTGAACAAGCGAAGAAGGACGCCGCGGCGGACGGGAAACCGATTTTCGCGCTCTTCACCGGAAGCGACTGGTGTACCTGGTGCGTCAAGCTCAACGACGAAATTTTGAAGACGTCCGACTTCAAGAAGTTCGCCCAGAAAAATCTGGTCTTGTTCATCGCGGATTTTCCGAGCCAGAAGAAACTGAAGAAAGCGGTTGAACGCCAGAACAAGGAACTCGCCTCCAAGTATCACGTGAAAGGGTATCCGACCGTCCTTCTGCTGAAGGCGGACGGCACGGTGATCGGCAAGACGGGATACCAGAAGGGCGGGGGCAAGGAATACGTGAAGATGCTGAAGGAGAAGCTGGGCGATGCGTTGGAGGAAGTGGTGAAACCGACCGCCCCGAAGTCGCTCCGCGAGAAATTCGGCGCTCCCGCAACGCCGGCGGGAACGGCCGCCCCCGGACGGACGCCGCGTCCCGCCGGCCCGGTTGGAAAATAAGTCGGGTAGTGGCTGCCGCTTGGTCCTCGTCCATGATCAATGGGTGAAGCGAACATCCTGAAAACCCCGGCGCTCTGCCTCCAGATCCGTCCCTGGTCGAAGACCTCGCACATCGTGACCTGGCTTACGCCGGAATATGGCTTGGTCGTCACCTCGGTGAAGGGGGCGTGCCGTCCCAAGAGCGCGTTCCTCGGGCAGTACGACCTTTTTTATACGTGCGAACTCCTGTTCTACCGGAACGGGCGGGGCGGGATACACGCCATCCGGGAGTGCGTCCCGCAGGAACGGCGCGACCCGCTCCGTTCGGATTGGCGCGCGGCGGCGACCGCCTCCTACCTCGCGGAACTCACGGCGCGCACGATGCCGACGGGGGATGCGGGCGGCGTCTACGCCCTGCTGGAACATGCGTTCGACCGACTCGCCGCCGGGAAGGCAGACGACTTCGTCGGCATGATCCTCTGGTACGAGATTCATCTGCTCCACTTCGCCGGGCTTCGCCCGGACATGACGCTCTGTCCCGTCTGCGCCGAATCCGGCACCGTTTGGCACAATTTCGTTCTGGCGGACGGACGATTCGCGTGTCCGCACACCGGGGCGAAACACGCGGGGAACGGTGCTACCGTGCGCCTTCATGCCGATGTAAGGCGGCTTTTTGTTCGGATGTCGAACGCGACAGACCCCCTCCCTGTGAAAAAAAGTGAAAATTTTGAAATTTCTCGCTTGGGTCTCTTGCGTTTTCTTGGTATATTTGTGTCTCTTCATTTGGACGTACCCGCGGTTGTCCGTCGGGTAGCGTTGGAGACTTTGTCGTTTAAGGAGAAGAAATGAAAAAAAGCATCGTGTTTTTCCCTGTAGCCATCGCGTCAACCTTGGTTCTCGCTTCCGCTTGCTCCAAGGATAAGAATGCCGAGTCTGCGGCGCCGGCCGCAAAGCCCGCTTCTGCAATTGCCGCCGTGTCGTCCGGCAATCCGGAAGAGGTGATTGCCTCGGTCAACGGACACAAGTTTCTGCGCAAGGAGATGGACGAGATTGTGAATATCGCCTTGAAGGCGCAGAACGTCCCGGCGGAACAGCAGAAAGAGGCGCGCGAATTCTTCGAGAAGCAGGTCACCTACAGCAAGATCATGAAGATGATCCTGCTCGATGAAGTCAAAAAGCAGAACATCGTCGTGACGGACGAAGACCGCAAAAAGCGCGAGGGCGAGCTTGCCGAACAGTTGAAGGTGCAAGGCAAGAAGCTGGAAGACTTCTTCAAGCAGTCCCCGATCGGCGAGGCCGTCGCCCGCCAGGAGTTCGCGGATTCGATTGCGATCAACAAGCTCTTCGATATCAAGGTGCCCGCGCCGGAAGTGAAGGCGGACGAAATCGCGAAGGCGATCGCCGAGGCGAAAGAGGCGAACGCGAAGGCAGAAGCCGCGAACAAGAACCTTGGGGCGGAGAAAGCCAAGGCGAAAGAGAAAATCGCCTCGTTGAAGAAGCAGTTGGACGGCGGCGCGGATTTCGCGAAGCTTGCCCAGGAGAATTCCGACTGCCCGAGCAAGGCGAAGGGCGGCGACCTCGGCACGTTCACCCGTGGCCAGATGGTGAAGCCGTTTGAAGACGCAGCCTTCGCGCAGGAGATCGGCAAGGTTGGCGACATCGTCGAAACGCAGTTCGGTTTCCACCTGATCAAGGTGACGGCAAAGAATCCTGCCGTCGAGGCGAAGGACGGGAAGCCGGGTAAGCCGGAATCCGTGGCTGCCTCCCACATCCTTGTGAAGACCCCGCAGGCGCAGGCGCCCCGCCCGGTCCCGACCGAGGAACAGGTCAAGAAGAATTTGGAGAACCAGCGTCGCGGTACGGCCATCCAGCAGTACATCGACGGTTTGAAGAAGGCGGCGAAGGTCGAGACCGTCTTCAAGGACATGGGTTTCTAAAAAACGTCGGTGGGTGTAGCTCAGCTGGACAGAGCATCAGATTCCTAATCTGAGGGTCGCGGGTTCGAATCCCGCCTCCCACACCATCTTAAAAAAATGCGTGCCCCCCGTAAAAAGCGGCGAGGTACGTGTTTTTTTCAGGCTGGATGCCGTCCTCGGAATACACGACAATATACATCGTTTTCATGCGTTTCTTTTACCATGACTAAAGCCGGAATCAGATTCGACGTTTCGCGTCGTTCGTTCATCGGTGGAACGGCGGCCTTCGCCGGTCTGCCGCTCTTTGGCGTGACCGGGGACAAGGATGGGAATGCGGAGACGCGGAAGCCGGCGGCGCCTTGGGAGACGCCGTCGGGCGACGCCTCGCCGGCCGTTCTCGTCCGTCGGCTCTTCCTTGATCTCGCGGGGCGTATTCCGCGTGTGGAAGAGGCGAAGGAGTACGTGAACGCCTGGGACGGTCTCTCCCGACGCAAGCTTGTGGAGCGGCTGCTGGCCTCTGACGCCTTTGCGGACTACTGGAGTATGCGGTTCTGCGACATCCTGCGCGTGAAAAGCGAATTCCCGATCAACCTCTGGCCGAACGCGGTGTACGTCTACCACCGGCGCATCCGTTTGTTCGTACAGAACGACGAACCCTGGGATGCATTCATGCGCGCACTGCTCTCCGCCACCGGCAGTAATTTCCGGGATGCGGAGGTGAACTTCTTCCGGGCCACGGCGCGCCGTACCCCGGAAGGACTCGCCGAGTCCGCCGTCCGCACCTTTCTCGGCGAGGAATACGCAGATCTGCCCCCTGCGGAGCAGGAGCGGTACGCCGGTTACTTCCGGTGCGTGCGCATGAAACCGACGCGGGAATGGAAGGAGGAGATTGTCTATCTCGACCCTTCCGATCCGTCCGGCCTTACGCCCGCCGCGTTCGCAGACTTTCTGCTCGGGCCGGCGCGCAACCGCTTCGCGGCGGCATTCGTGCGGCGCGTGGACGGGTGGATGCTCGGCCTAGAGAAACCGGATCCCGCGCATGTGAAGATCTTCAAGGAAAACGGGTTCCGCCTCAAGCCCCTCGTGCGCGCGATCGCGTGTTCCGGCAGGTATGGTCGCGGGTCTGTGACCGGCGGTTTTCCCTGCCGTCGGATTGACGCGGAAGTACTTGACGATATGCTCTGCGACCTCACTGGCGCGAAGCGCGACTATCAGTCCATCGCCCCAGAACCGTTCACGTTCCTGCCGCCGGAGCGCCGCAGTGTGTTGATCGAGGATGGCTCGATCACGAGCGCGTTTCTGCTCCTCTTCGGGCGTCCTTCGCGTGATACGGGGCGTCTCTCCGAGCGGCATAACGAGGTAACGGCGAAACAGCGGCTCTTCCTCTACAATTCGGGACAACTCTACCAGCGCCTTTCGCGTATCACGGAAAACAAGGCGTTCCGAAACCGCGCCATGCGTAACGTCGTCCAGGATCTCTACTGGCGTTTTTTGTCGCGTCCGGCGACGCATCCGGAGATGGAGATGCTCCTCGCGCATTTCCACAGCCTGCCGAAGGGCAAAGAAAAGTGGCGGTTTCCGCGAGACGTCGCGTGGGCGCTCCTGAACACGCGCGAATTCCTCTATCAGCACTAAGGAGGTTGAACGATGGCGGCGAAGAGTGTAATCGAACTGTGGTTATGGGGAGGCCCCTCGCAGCTGGAGACGTTCGACCCCAAGCCGGACGCCCCTCCCGACTACAACAACGGGCTTAAGGCGATTGATACGGTCGTGCCGGGCATGATGGTACACGAATGGTGGCCGAATCTCGCGAAATGCACGAACCTCTGTTCGTTCATCCGTTCCATGACCCACCCGCATTTCGGACACGAAACGGCTACGTATCTGATGCAGACGGGGCGCAATCCCGGAAGCGGTGACGTGTACCCCGCGATCGGTGCCGTGGTGGCGATGATGAAGGCCAAGGCCTACTCCGGCGACCTGCCCCCGTTCGTGATCCTGACCGGCGCCAAGGGGCGTTTCAGCGAGGTCGGGTTCCTCGGCGACCAGTACGCGCCGCTCGTGACGGGCGGCAACCCGAACGCCTCGAAGTTCGTGGTGGAAGGATTCGTGTCGCCGGGCGGCCTCTCGCAGAGGGAGATCGACCGGCGTTTCGACCTGCTTGCACGTATGGACATCTTTGGCCGGACTGGGGCGTTTGCCGAATTCGACGAGGCGGGAAAGAAGGCCCGCCATGTAATCGAAGGGGGCGCGGCCCGCACGTTCGACCTTTCACAGGAGCCTGACGCAGTGCGCGACCGTTACGGGCGCACTTGGATTGGGCAGTCCCTCCTGGCGGCGCGGCGACTTGTGGAATACGGTGTACCCTACGTGACCGTGAATATGAGCGGGTGGGATTCCCACAAACGCCACTTTGAAACGATGCGCCAGCGCACGTCCGAAACCGATAAGGCTGTCGCCGCACTCCTCTGCGACCTGCATGAGCGGAAACTGCTGAACCAGACGCTCCTCTGGGTGAGCGGCGAGTTCGGACGTACCACGAAGATCGACCGTAACCCGCCTTGGAACGGAGGGCGAGGCCATTACCCGCGCTGTTTCTCGGCGCTCGTTGCGGGCGGCGGTTTTCGCGGCGGTTGCATGGTGGGCGAGAGCGACGCCACGGCCTCCCGCGTGGTGAAACGCCCCGTCTCGCCCGTCGATTTCCTCGGTTCCATCTACGAGCTGTGCGGTATCGACCCGGACGGTCCGATGCCGAATCCCGCCGGCAAGAAGGTCAGCGTGTTGCCGTCAGGGGCCCCGGCGGGACGCCTCAGGGAAATCTACGCATGAGGGCATCGACATGAAGAAATCTGTTTTTATCCTGTTGACGACTGTCGCGTGTGCGCTGGGGGCAGACCCGTATGTGGGCTATATCTACCCGTGCGGTCTGCAGGCCGGCAGCACGAATCGTCTCGTTGTGGGCGGGCAATTCCTTCAAAAAGTTCATGCGGGCTTTGTTTCGGGCGGTGGCGTGAAGATTCTCGACGTTGAGAAAGTGCCGAACTTCCAGCAGCCTTCCGGCAGCCAGTTCCGCTATCTTGCCCAATGGCTTGATGCGATCGCGCGCGGCGACCCTGCCGCGCCGCCGCTCCCGACCGATCCGAGGGCGCACGTGGACGAATGGCGCTCGAACCGCTGGTGGCAGGTGCTCGGCACGCTGGACGCGCAGAAACGCTCGCTTGTCGAACGTGCGCTCTACGTCCGCCGCAATGCGTTGCAGATGTCGCCGTCGCTCAATCAGCGACTGCTTGTGACCGTGGCGGTGGATGCCGATGCGTCCCCCGGTGCGCGGGAACTGCGCCTGTTCGCGCAGAACGGAATGTCCGCGCCGCGTCCGCTGCTTGTCACCGCCGCGCCGCACGAGGAAGAGGTGCGCTACGCGCCCCCCCACCGTCCGCTCCCGCCCGTTCCCGCTGTCACGACGTTTCCGCGCGTGCTGGACGGACAGATCATGCCCGGCGAGACGGATACGTGGACGCTACGCCTTCGGAAGGGGCGCACCATCACGTTGCGTACCGTCGGACGTGAACTCCAGCCGTACATCGGCGACGCCGTGCCCGGTTTCTTCAATCCCGCGCTGCGCCTCCTCGACCCGTCCGGCACCGAGGTCGCCTTCGCGGATGACAACTTCTACCATCCTGATCCCGTGCTTGTGTTTACGCCGCCGGAGGACGGTGATTACCGTCTCGAGATACACGACCTGCTCTATCGCGGTCGTGCGGATTTCGTCTATGCCATCGTGGCGGAAGTCGGGGAACATCCGGTTGACCCGCGCCATGCGGGACTCTGGCCGAATCCCGTTCCGCAAACGCCGCCCGGCGTTCCGTGCAGCACGTTCGCAGGGGTCATCGACCGTGCAGGCGCGCTGGACGAACACGTGTTCAACGTGAGGGAGCCGGGCGACTACGTGTTCGATCTCCTCGCGCGCCGTGCCGGTTCGCCGCTCGATGCCCGCCTAAGCATATTCGGACCTTCGGGCGGTCAGCCCGTCGCCCTGTTCACGGACACGACGAACCATGTCTTTCGCGGTTCGATCATTCAAGGGGAGTGCGACCCTGTGGGCACCTGCCGCCTTGCGGCGGGGGTGTACCGGTTGCAGGTGGAGGACGAAGCAGGGAAGGGGGGGCCGGAGTGGTCGTATGTGTTGCGCGTGTACCGTCCCGCGCCGTCGTTCGAGGTATGGACGGCGAAGTCGTCCTTCGCCATCCGTGCGTGGAGCAGATCATCCCCCATGAAGGTGTTTGTGGTGCGCGACGGCGGATTCACGGGGCCCGTGAAACTGCTTGAAACACCGGCCTTCCGCTTCGATCCGCCCGTCATTCCGGCGGGGACGAACGTTCTCAAGGTCGCGCTTGTCTCGAAGCGGCGTGCACCGTATGTGGTGCAGGAATTTCAGTTCGAGGCCGCCGCACTGATCGGTGGACACACGCAGACGGTGCGCATCCAGCCGGCGGACGAGTACAATCAGGCCTTTGCCTGGGACCACCTCCTCCCGTCGGCGACGTTTGTGGTGGGTGGATTGCCGAACCCGAACGCCTGGAAAAGGAAAGTAAAATAATCCGTAGGGCTGTTTCCACGGTTCAATTTTGACGCTTGACGGGGGATGGGGGGGATGGTAGGCTTTCACGCAAGGATAAGAATCCAAAAGGAGAGCACGATGTTGACGAGCGTTTTGAAGGTTGCGGCGGTGGGTGCGACAAGTACAGTCCTTCCGATAGCGACGTCTGTCCGTCCGCTCATCCACTACTGTGATTTCGATACGCTGAACGGAAGCGACCTCGCGTACACGGGCGTGGATAAGGGCTCGATTCCCGCCGACTTCACGCTCAAGCAGAACGGCGTTGCATACGCGCCGTACACGATAGGCGGCACATTCGGTTTCGACCGTGCGGTCTATTCCAGTTCCGGCACGATGCAGGGTTCCACGACCTCATTCTGGTTCAAGGTGTTTTCAGCGCACACGGCATGGGCGGACTTCTTCGAAAACCGTTCTGGGCGTTTTGAGTGGGACGTGTCGAATCCCGTCGGATTCCACATGTATACTAGAGGTGTGTGTTTGAACTACGGAGGATAGAGATGGCGAAAGGGTACAAGATTGCAGTCCTCCCCGGAGACGGAACGGGGCCGGAGGTGATCGCGGAGGGATGCAAGGTTCTGGACGCGGCGGCACAGAAGTTCGGATTTAAATTGGAACGGCACGTTTATGACCTTGGCGGAAAACGGTACCTCCGCACGGGGGAGACCGTTTCGGATGCGACGCTTGCCGAATTGAAGACGTTCGACGCGATTTATCTTGGCGCGATCGGCGATCCTTCCATCAAGCCAGGGATTCTGGAGAAGGGTGTCCTGCTCCGTCTCCGCTTTGAGTTGGATCAGTACGTCAACCTTCGTCCCGCGAAGTTGTATCCCGGAGTGAAAAGCCCGCTCGCCGGCAAGCGTCCGGAGGATATCGACTACACGATCATCCGCGAGAACTGCGGCGGGCTTTATACCGGCATGGGGGGGATTTCGCGTAAAGGGACGAAAGACGCCTGTGCCGTTCAAAACATGGTCTACACCTACGGCCAGGTTGCCCGGTGTATGCGGTATGCGTTCGAGTATGCCCGTAAGCACGGAAAGAAGAGCAGGGGGATCGGGCCGCGAAACACGCTGGCGATGGTGTTGAAGACAAACGTCCTAACTTACATGGCCGATCTGTGGAATGAGGTCTTCGAGGAGATCGGCGCGGAATACCCCGATGTGACACGCGAGTATTACCATGTCGATGCGACCTGTCTCTACATGGTCAACTCTCCGGAAATGTTTGATGTGATCGTCACGGAGAATATGTTCGGCGACATCATCACAGACCTCGCCGCCGCTACGCAGGGCGGGCTGGGGGTTGCCGCAGGCGGGAACATCAACCCGGACGGCGTCAGCATGTTCGAACCGATCGGCGGCACCGCGCCGATGTGGACCGGTAAAAATGCCATCAACCCGATTGCCGCCATCGGCGCCGGCGCGATGCTGTTGAGGGCCCTCGGCGAGGAGCCTGCTGGCAACGCGGTCGAGGCGGCGATTGCGAAAACCACCCCGAAGATGAAAAGCCAGCTGGCCAACGAGATGGGCTTCACCACAACCCAGGTTGGCGACCTGGTTGCCGAGACCCTGTAGCGCACATGGACGAGAAGAAAGTCATCTTGATCTGCGGGGACGATGAATTCCTCGTCAACCGTTCCGCGAAACGCCAGGTCGATCAACGGGTTCCTGTGGATCAACGCGAATTCGGACTGGAGGTCATTGACGGTAACGTCACCAAGGGGGAGGATGTCCTCCGCGTGGTCCAGCAATGCATCGGATCTGTCCGTACGCCGAGTTTTTTCGGCGGGTGCAAAGTGACATGGCTTCGCGACGCGGCGTTCTTTGCCGCGAAAGGGAAAGCGAAGGAGGAGGACGACGAAGAGCAGCTTTCCGGCGATGTCGCGGTCGGCGTCGAAAAACTCGCCGCCCTCGTCCGGGAGGGTATTCCGGATGAACAGGTGTTGATCGTCTCCGCCCGGAAAGTCCCCAAGACTTCCGCCTTTTTCAAGGCGTGCCAGAAGTCGGGATCGGTCGAGGACTTCGGTTCCGGACTTCCCCCGTGGGAGCAGGAGGCGGTCGCCGCCCGCGAGCTCGACAGCCTGATCCGCGAAATGGGGATTCAATTCGTGGGTGAAGCTCGTATGGTTTTCCAGCAACGTGCCGGAACGGATATGCGGACGCTGGTGAGTGAACTGGAGAAGCTTTCCCTCTACGTCGGGAAAGAGAAGAAGGTCACCGTCGAAGACGTCAATACCATCACCTCCCTGGGGCGCGAGACGATGGCGTGGGATCTGCTCGACGCGGTGGATTCGCGGGACGGCAAGAAGACGCTCCGCGTGCTGTCCGCGTTTGAAGGACAGAAGGGGATCACCATGATGCTGGAGGCGATGCTGGAGAACAACATCCGCGACATGATCATCCTGCGCGAGGCGATTGACCGGAAATGGATCGTGAACGGCGGCTGGGCGTCGAACATCCCGCCCGAAGCGGGCATCTTGTTGGGCGTCCTCCCGGTCGGCCCCGGCAAGATGAAAGGCAGCAAACTCACGCGCCTGGTCGGATACCTTCGGAATTGGACGATGATGGAACTTCGCATTGCCCGCTATCGTCTGATGGATATGCGCGAGAAACTGGTCAGTGGAAGCACCGTACCGGAAATGCTGTTATTGCAGGAAACCCTTCTGAAAATCATCCGCAAGGCAAGATAATCGGCCGCGACGGAGTATGCCCCTCCTCACAATGCCATCGGGTGTTTGTGAACGCGAAACGATTGTCCCCTTTGTTTTTTGCATGCTGTTGCGGCAGCAATTCGTTTTTCCTCACAACGTCTGGTGAATCGAGCAGATGCGCCCGATGTGCAGACGAATGGTTTTTGCGAGAATCCAGAAGTCCAGCTGCAGCGAACGGTTGCCGAGGTAGTAGACATCGAGAAGGCACATTTCGTCGAAAGTCAGTTCATTGCGTCCTCCAATCTGCCAAAGCCCGGTCAGCCCCGGTTTGCCGCGCAGGCGAAGCCTGTGTGCTTCGTGCGTGTAGTGGACGCGGTCGGAAAAGGGGAGGGGACGCGGTCCGCAAAAACGCATCTCGCCCCGAACAATGTTCAGAAGCTGCGGAAGTTCATCGAGAAACGAAACGCGCAGAAAGTTTCCCCAGTGCGTCGTCACGCGGGGATCGTCCTGTAATTTGAACGTCCGGTCGGGGGCGACAACGTCCGCGAGTTCGGCTTGGACCGATTCCGCCGCTGGTTCCATTGTGCGAAACTTGAAAAGCGGGAAGGGGACGCCGTCCAACCCTTCGCGTGACTGCCTGAAAAAGACGGGGGCCCCTTCGCAGAACAGCGTTACAAGCGCCAGTGCACCGAAGAGCGGCAAGAGCAGGACAAACAACACGAGTGCCGCCGCACGTTCGGGAAACGGGACGGTCCGCGTGGAAGGGGCGGGAGGGCGGAATACGATTCCATTCTCCCTCGTTCCCGGAATGCCGAGACGGGAGAGAAGCGGAAACCCGGCGGCCGTCCATCTGGACTCTTCTCCGTTGAGCAAACACGAACCGATGGATACGACGTTTTCTTCAGGTGTCGCATCCATCGGGGAAAAACCGGCGGCAGACATCAGCGTACGTTGGCGGTGAAACGGGTGGCGACGGCTTTGAACGCTGCGCAATCGCCTTGGATACCCAGATAACTGAGGCCGTCCTTCTCCAGGGTTACGTGGGAAGCCGGTTTACCGTTAATGGTCACTTTTCCCCCGTTCGGGCAGGGCAGCAGCACAATCGCCTCGCTGTTGGCGGGAATCTCCGCATAGTACGACCAGCCATCCTCGTCGAGGTAACGCCAGTTGCTGACGATTCGTCCGTAAGGCGAACGGAAGGCGGCGTCCACCTTGTGCAGACGAGGATCCGGATGGGGCGAGAGGACGAAGGAACGGTATCCGGGTTCGGCGGAATTGTACCGGATACCCGCCATCGTCGCGAACATCCATTCCAGCACCGCGCCGTAGGCGTAATGGTTGAACGAGTTCATGCTCGCATTGCCGAATCCCTTGTCGCGGGTATAGGAGTTCCAGCGTTCCCACATGGTGGTCGCGCCCTGATCGACAGAATAGAGCCACGACGGATACCCGTGTTGGAGCAGCAGGGTGTAGGCGACGTCTGTGCGCCCCTCTTTCGTAAGCGTGTCGAGGAGGATCGCCGTTCCGAGGAAACCTGTCGCGAGTTTGTCGCCGTGCGCTTTGAGATTCGCCAGCAGGGCGTCCAGCGTGGCGGCTTTCGATTCGGGCGTTGGATTGAGATCGAGGAAAAGTGTGAAGAGGTAGGCCGTTTGTGCCTGATACTCGTCTTTGACGGTTCCGTCCGTCTTCAGAAACCCGTCCCGGAAGTCCGCGACTGCCTTTTCGGCGAGTTCAGAACAGTGTTTCGCGACGGATTTTTCGCGGAGGGCCGTCGCCATCTCCGCCATCAGCCGGAAGTCCCAGACGCGATAGGCGGCGACGATGATCTTCTGGTACTCCTTCTCGTTCCGTTCCAGCGAAAGCCAGTCGCCGTAACCGACGTGCGGTGTTTCCGGATTGGCGGCGAGGCGGTCGATGTACTTGCACATCGAGTCGAAATTCTCGCGGAGGATGGTCGTGTCGCCATAAGCTTTCCACATATTGTAGGGAATGAGGATGCCTGCGTCCGCCCAGCCGACACGGCCGCTGGAGCGGCCGTAACACGCACGCGGTGCCGCGCTTATGTATTCGCCGTTTGGAGCCTGGGTGTCGCGCATATCCCCCATGAACTTTGAGAGGAATCCGTAGGAGACGGCGTTGTACGCGGCCGCAGCGGAGAAAACTTGCGTGTCGGCTGTCCAGCCCGCCCGTTCGTCGCGCTGCGGACAATCGGTCGGAATGCTCAAG
The DNA here is from genome assembly GCA_017962315.1 of Kiritimatiellia bacterium. Lineage (GTDB taxonomy): Bacteria > Verrucomicrobiota > Kiritimatiellia > RFP12 > UBA1067 > RGIG8368. The sequence continues at coordinate 10,835 of JAGCVN010000138.1, read as the reverse complement.
TAGTTGCTGTACTGGCCCCAGAGGCAGTTCTGGATGAGTCGGTTCACGCTTTCGTCGTTCGTGGACAGGTAGGCCGTGTTTGAACCGGGGATCACGGAGGTGACGACGGTTTGCCGGAATCTCAGGAACTCCACCCGCGCCGACGTCGTCACCGAAAGGTAACGGAACCCGTAGAAGGAGAACGCGGGGTGGTAGTGTTCCACGCCGTCTCCCGAAAGCGTGTATTTGGTCCCGGCATAGGCCCGGCGGAGGTTGCTCAGGTAGACGGAACCTTCCGGTCCATCGTTGCCGCGCGCTTTCAATCCTTTACCGTCGTTCAGCATCTCGGCGTGGCGGATCGTCAGTTGCGCCCCTTCCGCTCCGGTGACAAGGAAATCTTCCCATCCCGCGGCGTTCTGCCCGAAGTCGATGATCAGCGTTTCGCCCGCGTCGAGGCGGATTCGCTGTCCGTCGCGATAATCGCGGAGTTTCGTCACCACGCCGTATTGATTGGAGGAGACATCCGTCGCGTCCTTGTAGACATAGATTTCCTGGGGGAGTTGTGTGTTGTTCTCGCGGACACGGACGGGCGGCCCCTGCAAAGCACGGATCTTGCCGTTGAACTCGGTGTTTTCGACCGCCTTGCCCCACGATCCGTCAAGACGGCCGCCGCGCATCCAGTCCGTCGCGACACGGGCGTCGTAGATCTCGCCCAGGTGGATCTCCGCGTTCTGGACCGGGCCGGTGAATGCGGCATCCCACGATTCGTCCGTGCCTTTACGCGCGACGCTCCCGTCGACGTAACGGACGACGAGCTGCCCGCGGAACGCCGAACGGCCGCCGCAGGGCTTTCCGACGATCGCGTCGCTCCACCAGCCTTTCGTCACGACGGCGGCGAGGACGTTCCGCGCCCCTTCGCGTGTGTCGAAGAGGTGGGTGATGTCATAGGAAAAATACTGCTTCGTGGTGAAGGCGTCCGTGCATCCCGGCTTGAGTTCATCGTGCGCCAGCCCGCCGTCGGTCTCGATATTGGTGACGGGGCGGCCGTTGACGTACGCCTCGAAAACGCCTAGCCCGGTAACGTACCACTTGACGCTCGCGACCGCCTTGGCGTTCTCGAGAACTTTACGGAGGGCGATCGCCGGATGCCTCTTCGCCGCGCCGTCCGCTTTCGGCATGATCCACTTCGAACGTTCCCAGCCGTCCTCCCCGCCGATCCCGGTTTCAAACCAGGAAGGGGCGGAAAGCAGCTTTACGCCCTTCTCCGTCTCGACCTCGACACGCCACCAGTAGCGCGTGGCTGGCGCGAAAGAGGCGCCGGAGTAGGGGACGCCGGCGGAGAGCGGACTCTGCACGCGCCCGCTGTTCCAGACGACGCGCGTGAACGCCTCGTCCGCCGCCACAGTCACCTTGTAGGCGCGCTGGGCTGCACCGATCCGCTTCGACGACATCCGCCAACCGAAGACAGGCGGTTTGTCGACACCGAAAGCGGTATCCAGCCAGTTCACCTGCAATCCGCTCACAGTGTCCTCGTCCGAGGAAAAGAGGCAGCCGCCCGCAAACGCGCCCACTAACACCGCGCCTAGGAACGAACGAACACAACGCTTCATCCGGAATCTCCCCCTTTGGCTTTACGCCTTTTTACCGCCCACAAACACGTCGCGGACGGCGAATGTGTCCGGATCGAGAACCGCGAGGTCGGCGGTGTAACCCGTCTCGACCTTGCCCAGCGTGTCGCCTAGACCGAGTTCGGCCGCCTGGTTCCACGAGGTACACTGAATGATTTCCGAAAGGGGTAGCTTCGTCACTTCGTGTACGTTTCGCAACGCAACGTTCATCTTCAAGACCGACCCTGCCAGTGCGCCGTTCGACGCAAGGCGCGCCTGTCCGTCTTTCACAATCACGTCCAGTCCGCCGAGCGAGGATGGCCCGTCCGGAAGGTGGCTCGCGCGCATCGAATCCGTGATCATCACGATGCTCTCGCGCGGGCGGAGCGCGAAGACCAGGCGAATCATTTCCGGACAGAGGTGGATCTTGTCGCAAATCACTTCCGTGCGGACGTCTCCGTGCAGGAATCCCGCGCCCACAAGGCCGATGTTGCGGTGGTGCAGCGGTGTCATCTGGTTGCAGAAGTGCGTGAGATGGCGGAGACCGGCGGCGTAGGCGGTCGCAAACTCCGCATAACCCGCCTTCGAGTGGCCGCACGACGGCACGATCCCGTTCTCCAGGCAGGCGCGCGTGAATTCCACGCCGCCCTCCATTTCGGCGGCGAACGTCACCTGGGTGATCTTGGCGACGGATTGGTGGCGCAACACCTCGTCGATGTCCGGCTTGCGGACAAACGCGGGATTTTGCGCACCGAGGCAGGCTGGATTGATGAACGGGCCTTCCAGATGGACGCCGATCGCCTTGCTGTATTTCTCGCCGGCTTCCTTGTAGGCGGCGACGTGTTCGACCGAGGTGCGGAGCGTCTGTTCGTCCAGCGTGAGCGTTGTGGGCGCGAACGAGGTGCATCCTTCCTGCAATTTTGCGCGGGCGACGGTTTCGACCGCATCGTCGTCGGGGTCGGTCACGTCTTTGCCCGCCGCGCCGTGCGTGTGGATGTCGATAAAACCGGGAACGAGATATGCGCCGTCGGCGTCATACCGCGCACCGTCCTGCGGCATCGGCGAACCAGGGGGCAGAACCGCCCGGATGATCCCGTCCTCAATCACAACCGAAGCCCCCGCGATGTCCGACTTCGGACTTATCACGTGCGCATGCTCGATAACCATTTTCGCCATTTTTCTCTCCTTTGCCGGGACATATGAAGCGTCGTCCCGAAACCCCGCTAGGATAGCAAAGAACGGCTGGGAAAGAAACCAAAAAATCAGATGTTTTAGATTGCGCGGAGGGGGCGGACGCCACTTTGATGGTAGGGATGTCTCCCCGATTGAAAAACGGGGGGGACGGTTACATCCATGAACCCGTCGGCGTGGAAGGGCTGTCGTCCCTGCTGCCGCCTGATTACGGTAAGGAATCCGTCGGCGCGGGACTGTTGCGTCTTGTCGAGGGCGGCGACACGGCGGACACATTCGTGACTCCCCGGTACGTGTGGTTCCTCGACCCGATGTAGGGCGGGGCCGAGCGGACGATCAAGCAGAATCGCGGGTACTTTACTGCGTACTCCGGCGACAACCGGGTGCGCGGTGCGACGGCGGTATCCACGCTTTCGGCGCCCCCGCGTGGTACCGCGATGACGCAGAACTTCACCGGCATGGGCGTTGTACCGTTCGTGCCGTCAAACGACACGGACTACACGGTTGTTCTGACGGCGGGCGGCGTGACGCAGACGGCCCTGATAACCTACATCCCGCGCCCCAGTCTCTCGGTATTCGTCCGGCGACAGAAGCTTTTGGTTTGTGTCTGCTTTTGCTTGCCTACACCCGTAGGCATGCGTTATACTGTACCCAACATGAGTGAGCAAAAGACAAGCAATGTTGTGCCCCAGACGCTGGTCATCGAGGACGGCGCGGACAAGGACAACCTGCGGGTCCGCAAGACGAAACTTCTCGTCATCAGCGGTCCCTTGCAGGGGCGTGAGTTTATCCTGAACCGGGAAACCTTCATGATCGGTGCAGGTGAACATAACGATTTGGTGATCAAAGACTCAACGGTTTCCAAACGCCATTGCGAGATCACCGTAGACCAGTCCGGTTACCAGATCCGCGACTTGGACAGTACCAACGGCACGAGGGTGCAGGGGGTACGCGTCTCTTCCGCGCATCTCGCCCCCGGTTCGGAGATCCAGCTTGGCAAGACGCGGATCGTTTTCTGCCCGATCCAGGACGCGAACGACATCCCGCTTTCCCCCAACGAGTCGTTCGGCAAGATGTTGGGGCGTTCCGTACCGATGCGCCGCATCTTCTACTTGGCGGAGACCTATGCACCTTCCGACGCGACCGTTATGATTACGGGTGAAACAGGAACGGGCAAGGAAGTCTTGGCGGAGGAGATCCACAACCATTCCCCGAGAAGGGACAAGCCGTTCATCGTTATCGACTGCGCGGCCATTTCCAAGGAGTTGATCGAGTCGGAACTCTTCGGTCATGTCAAAGGGGCGTTCACCGGGGCGAACAACGACCGGCAGGGCGCGTTTGAACTGGCGGACGGAGGAACCGTGTTCCTGGATGAGATCGGAGACCTCTCCCCGGATCTCCAGCCGAAGCTGCTCCGTGTTCTTGAAAAGCGCGAGATCCGGCGCGTCGGGTCGAACATGATCCGCAAAATCAACGTGCGTATCATTTCCGCGACCAACCGGAACCTCGCCAGCGAGGTAAACGCAGGGCATTTCCGTGAAGACCTTTTCTACCGGCTCTCGGTCGTCCACCTCGAACTCCCGCCCCTGCGCCGGCGTCGCGAGGATGTCCCGCTGCTGGTAAAGCGTTTCTTGGCGGACATGAAGGGAGAGGATGCGTTTGCCGACTTGGCGGATTTCAACCATACGATGGACATCCTCAAGCGTCATGAGTGGCCGGGAAATGTTCGTGAACTCCGGAACTTGATCGAGTTGGCGCTCTACAGCGAGAAACGTCCGGTCGATCTGAGTGCGTTTTTGAGCCTCACCTCCCTGCACGCGGGCCATTCCCGGCAACAGGAGGAAGCGCCTTCTTTCGAGACGGGAAAGCCGTTCAAGGATGCGAAAAACGAGTTGATCGAGAAATTCGAGCAGGCGTATTTGAACGACCTTCTTGCCCGCAATCGGCAAAACATCTCCCGTTCGGCCCGTGAAGCGGGTATTGAACGCGCCTATCTGCAACGTTTGATCCGTAAATACGGGATGCGCGAAGAGTGATTCCCGCAGAGGTGGTCGAGATGAGATGGTGGTTCTATCAGGTCTTGTTCGCTGTCGTGTATGTCGTGATGCTGCCCCGCTTCCTTTTCCGCATGGCGAGAAGGGGAGGGTACGCGAGCCGTTTTGCGGATCGGTTCGGGCGGTATCCGCCTGATGTGCTGGAACGGCTGCGCGGCATGGATGGCCGCGCAATCTGGATTCATGCCGTCAGTGTCGGCGAAGTGTATGTCGCACTCCAGATGATGTCGGCACTCCGTGAACGCGACCCGTCCGTGCGTTTCGCCTTCAGTACGACCAGTTCCACCGGCTGGCGGGAAGCGGAAAAACAACTCCCGCCCGACGATGTTTTATTGTATTGCCCGCTCGACTTTCCCCCCTGTGTGCGTCGCGCGCTCGATGCCGTCCAGCCGCGCGCCTTTCTCTTGACCGAGACGGAACTCTGGCCGAACCTCATCCGCGCCTGTGCTGCACGCGATATTCCGCTTTTTTTGATCAACGCCCGCATTTCCGACCGTTCTGCACCGGGGTATCGTCGTTTCCGCTACTGGTTCGGTCCCGTTCTGCGCCGGTTCGCACGTATCTACGCGCAGTCCGAACAAGACCGCCGCCGTCTGCTGGATGCAGGCGCTTCGCCAGAGACGGTCGCCGTCACCGGTTCTTTCAAGTTCGATACCGCGAAACGCGCACCGGAGAAGGAAAAAATGGTGGGCGATTTCCTCTCCCGTTACGACTGCGGCCCGGGACGCCTTGTCCTTCTCGGCGGTTCCACCTGGCCGGGCGAAGACAGGATCCTTGTCGATGCCTATAAAAAACTTCGCCCGGTTTTCCCTGACCTTCGCCTTGTGCTCGTGCCGAGGCATTTCGAGAAAGCGGACGCCGTGCAGCGTACGATTGAACATGCAGAGTTCCTGTGCGTGCGTAAGAGCCGCCTGGGGGGGGCCGTCGACGCCCCGTTGGTTTCGGCGATGAGAAAGGGAGAAGGCGTGATTGTGGGCGATACGACCGGAGAATTGATGGGGTTCTATGGAAATGCGTCGGTCGTTTTTGTCGGGAAGACCATGTGCGAGGGGGAACGTGGCGGTCAGAACATGATTGAACCCTGTCTCTGCGGTTGTGCCACGTTGACCGGACCGCACACCGAAAACTTTCGTCCTGTCATGGCCGACTTGCTGGAGGCGGGTGCCGTCGTGCAGGTGGCCGATGAAGCGGAACTTGGCGTGGAACTTGAAAAGCTGCTTGCAGACCCGGCTGTCCGTTCCTCCTTGGGACGGCGGGCCTCCGAGGCCGTCAACCGTCGTTGCGGCGTGGTAGGGCAATGCGCAAAGGATTTACTCGCCCGTTTGGCGGGCACTGAAAAGGGGGGCGTATGAGATTCGACAGACCTGTACTCCGTTCCGTTTTCCCGTTTGTCTTCTGCCTTGCTTCCGGTGTGCAGTTCACGGCATGGCGCGCGGCGTTCGACGCACTCGGAGGCCGCACGCCGGGAGGGGTTTGGGGGGCGTTCGGAATTTTTCTTTTGGGATGCGCGATCGGGAGCCTTGTCGCGTTCGCGCTTTACCCGTTGATGCGCCGTCCCGGTAAAATTTCCATCCTCCTCGGTTTGGCCGGCATGGTCATGTCCGCCGTGCTGTTGGCGGCGGCGGGGCAAGTGGAACTGAGTTGGCAGAAACTGCTGGTGGACTATTACCGCTCTCCGGGGACGTTGGTCGCTGTCGCCGTCTGGACAGCCTGTTTCTTTTTCGCGCTGCCCGGCGTTCTCGCCGGCATGGCGCTTCCCGTTCCGCTCTTTTCCATCCTTCATTCCCCGAAACGCGCACCGTTCCGGGTATGTGCGGCTTTGCTGGTGATCTGCCTAGCCCCGCTTCTTCTCGCAATCCTTTGTTCGACCTCCCTCGTTGACGCCTCCGGCGTGGAATCCGTCACGCGGTTCTGTCTTGTCGTATATGGCGCGTTGGCGCTCGGCGCCGCCGTCGCGCATGGCGACGGACTCGGCTCCAAGGTTGTCGGGTCGGTCGTGTGCGTCCTGCTTTTCGCCGGGGCTTTTCTGCTGGGCCGTCCTCCGCGTAAGGCGATGCCGTTGTTGAATTGCCATGCGTTTGCGCGGCTTGTCTACCGTGATTCGGGGTTCGCCAAAGGGAAGGCCGTGTTCGACTGCCGGGTGGCCGGACGCTCCGTTGCAGTGTACGAAGATTCGGATTACGGGTTCGTCTTTTGTCAGGATGGACGCCCGAAGATTTTCGGAAACCGTTTTTTCACTCCCCGGACGTTGGCTGGGTATCTGCCGCTCGTGCTTCGCCCCGGCGTGAACCGTGTCGCGGTTTTCGGTGGCGACGCCGGTTTTGCCGTGCCGTTTTTGGTGCGCGGCGGTGTCGCCTCCGTCGAAGTGTGCGGCGCCCGCGAGAAACTCGTTCGTGCCGCCGTCGCGGCGGATGACGCCATTGTGCGGGGGGATGCGCCGTTGGCGGAATCGCCGGTTTTCCCCAAGCTCCGTTACGGTCTTTCGGGGGGGGAACCGTATGATCTCGTCTGCCTGGAGCCGGAACCGGTATGGATGCGCGGTACCGCAGAGTTGCACTCGGCGGCGATGTTCCGCGACGCGCGCGAGAGCGTGAACGAGAGCGGCCTTGTGACGCTCCATCTCGACGCGCGTGTGCTTTCCACAAAACGGTTTGTCGCCGTCTGCCGGGACTTCATGCGGGTGTTTCCCGAAATCCAGCTCTGGAATCTCGGCCTGTACGACTGGATGCTCGTCGGCTCGAAATTGCCGATCAAAGTCCAGGCAGACCGTTCGTTCGCCTTTCTGGAACAGCGGGGCGTCACAAAGGACATGTTGCGGGCGGGGATCGTATCGCTTGCCGACATCTTCAGCTGCCTGCTTTGCGATGGACAGGGAATCAAGGATTGGTTAGACCGGGCGGAAAGTGAAAACGCGGTGCAGAGCGCGTTCCGCCTCCCTGAACTGGTTTTGGGGAACGGGCCTTCCACCTTGCGTCCGAACCAGTTGGAAAGTTCCCGCTGCCGGACGCTTGCCTGGCTGGAACAGGGGATGCTGGACAGGGATATGTACCAGGCCATCCGTGCGAAAACGGAACGGAATGTGGAAGCCCGCGCTCTGGCCGTCGCCGCGCTTGCGGAACTCGAACGGAACAACGGCAAAGGGCTGGAGGCTGCGCGTGACGCGGGACGAATGAACCCGCGCGACATCCTCCTGACGCAGTTCGCGGGGTCGCTTGAACTTGAAGGCCGCCGGCGGATCGCGCTGGGGGATTTCCAAGGAGCGCGCAAGTGTTACGAACACATGATGCTCTTTGACGCGAAAGGTGCGCTGGCGAACTACGGCATGGGCTACTGCCTTCGTGCGCAGGGTGAAAATCAGGCGGCGTTCCAACATTTCGTCCATGCCGTGAACGCGGCACCGGAACAGATCGGTTACCGGTTTGAACTGGCTCAGGTAGCGGGCGTGTTGAATGACTTCGACGAGGCGGAACGCCAGTATCGTGTCATTCTCAAGATAGATCCGAAAAATGCGGAAGCGTATTTCCGGTGTGCGAAACTCTTGTGCAACCGTGAGCGGGGGAAACCGGATTTCGATACCGCCGTGCGGTTTGCGGAAAAAGCCTGTGTGCTGACCAAATGGAAAAATCGTGAATACGCCTACGGTCTCTCCGAGGTCTATATGAGCGCGGGACGGACACTCGAAGGAATGGGATTGAAGCGCCGTCTGAAGCAGATGTTGCCGGATAAATAACCTTGCGACGAGCCTCGTTTCCTGTTATGGTGATTTGAAGTTCCGTGCGGTACGGAAGGAATTTTCGAGGGCGATGGAAATGAAAAGACTCGTTACTGTGTTGCTGTTCGCGGCGGTTGCCGTCGGTACATTCGCAGGATATGAACCTGAAAAGTGGAATCTTGAGGCGAGGGAGAAGTTCGCCGCGCATCGCTACGGTGTGTTTATCGTGTGGGGACTCTACGCCAACTACGCGCAGGGCGAGTGGTATCTGCACTCCGGCAAGCTCGACCGCGACGCCTACGAGCGCATGGTGGACGGTTTCTATCCGTCGAAGTACGACGCGCGCGAGTGGGCGCGGATTGTCCGCCGCTCCGGCGCAAAGTACATCACCATCACCGCGCGCCACCACGATGGCTTCGCGCTCTGGCCGTCGAAGGTGGACGACTACAACATCAAGTCCACGCCGTTCAAGCGCGACATCCTCGGTGAACTTGCCGAGGCGTGCAGGGCGGAGGGCGTCGAGCTCTCGCTCTACTATTCGCTTCTCGACTGGCACCGAGCCGACTACACACCGGGCCGGTCCTGGTTGCGCAGCGACGTATGGCGCGCGAAGCAGAAGCCTGACTACGCCTCGTACAAGCGCTACATGATGGGACAGATCACGGAGCTGCTTGACAACTACCACCCCATCAACATCTGGTTCGACGGCGAGTGGGACCATCTCGACAAGGACCGTGGCGGCACGTTTGACTGGGAGTTTGACGACATCTTCGACCTCATCCACTCGCGCAAGGCGCTCGTGGCGAACAACAACCACCGCGCGCCGCGTCCGAAGGAGGACATCCAGCTTTTCGAACGCGACCTTCCCGGCGAGGGGACGATGTTCTCGAAGAACCAGCCGCTACTAGACGACCGTCCGGCGGAACAGTGCGACGTGATCCAGTACGGCGTGTGGGGCTACAAGATCGGGCAGAACAAGTTCCGTCCGCCGGAGGAGTGTGTGGCGCTCATCGCGCGCGCCGCGTCGAAGGGTGCGAACCTGCTCCTCAACATCGGCCCCGACGGTTCCGGACAGATTCCGGCGAAGGCAGTGGAGGTGTTCGAGGGAATCGGCAAGTGGTTCGAGAAGAACGGCGACTCGATCTACGGCACGAAGGCGGGCGGCGTGTCGCTCGGCGGCAGGGTCGTCTCAACGCGCAAGGACGACACGCTCTTCATCCACTTCATCGACCCGGACGTGAAGGAGTTCACGTTCCTCCTGGACGGCAAGAAGACGACGGTGAAGTGCGCACGCGCCAAGGGCGACACATTCGACGTCGTGGTGCGCTTCCCGCTCGGCGGCAAGACGCCTTCGCAGTACGTCGAGCCGGGGGCGCACGACATGTGGAAGGTCGTCGGCGAGACGTGCAGGAACCCCGGCAACGCGAGGTCCGCCATCGACGGCAACAAGGAGTCGCTTTGGCACTCGCATCCCGAGCCGCTGGATAAGAACAATCCGCTTCCGCCGCCGCAGAGCTTCACAGTCGATTGCGGGGCCGTGCGCGAGATGCGCGGGTTCAAGTACACGCCGCGTCCCGAGAACTGCAGCGTAGGCGTGGTTGACAAATGTGAGTTCTGGGTTTCGCTCGACGGCAAGGCATGGACGAAGGCCGGCGAAGGTTCGTTCCCCGACGTACTGGAATCGCGCAAGACGCGAGAAGTAACGTTCGCGAACCCCGTCAAGGCTCGTTACTTCCGTTTTGTCGCCACGCACGCGCTTCCTGTGAACGACCGCCTCGCCGTAGCCGAAGTGGACCTGATGTAGTAAACTGATCCAGACGCGGATTGAAATGTCCAAGAAGTCATGTTTACAGGAAGGGTAAAAGACATGGCTAACGTTCAACAGCCCAAGAAAGGAAGAAGTCTATGACAACGAGAAAAGCACTCAATGGAAATCCGCACGTACCTACGCGCAAGGGGTTGACCATCGTCGTCAAATAGCCCATCGCGGCAACGGGCGGGAGGCCCGTTGTCCCAGTGTGGCGGGCGGTTCGCCTTATCTTACCCCAACGCCAAGCCTTCAACCGAACCAAGCACCCCGTCCGCAAGGGCAAATAATGAAAGGAAACAGGGAAATGCTACGCCAAGCAAAGCTCGGCAGAACTGACAAATTGAAAGCCCGCCACCCGCGCTTCGCACGGGAATGTAAATGAGGATAACTTTGATGGAGCACAACGACATCGAACAGACGACATCGACGCCCGCTGGCGCGGACGCCGATGTCGTCTGCACAGAGCCGTGCGCATTTGGTAT
>JAGCVN010000137.1 GCA_017962315.1 Kiritimatiellia bacterium | reverse complement strand
TTGCGGGCGCGTTCTGCGCGGCGACGGGCGCGACCTTCTTCGGCGTGGCGGCGAACAGCGCCTTGGCCTTCGTCCCCCACTTCGCCATGAGCGCGGCCTTGTCGGCGTTCCCTCCATCCGGCACGAACGCCTTGCGCCCCGCCGCCCCCTTCGGGCGGTTCGGGTCGTGCACCCATATCTGCTGGTTACCCTGCTTGTCGGTCGTGAAGTTCAGCTCGACCTCCCCGATCGCGGCCAGGTTGCCGAATGGCACTCCGTTCGCGTCGGGAAGCTGGAACCAGTAGAAGTCCTCGAACGAGGCGGGGTTCCAGCCCTTCGCCCATTCGCGGATGCCGGTGATGGTCGCCTCGTTGAAGCCGCCGTCCTTGCTCGAAAGCCAGTGCCGCTTCTTCGCCTCCCATTCGTACCCGTTGTCCTTCTTGTACCACTCGCCCGTCTGCGGGTCTTTCACCGCGAAATTGACGTCGAGTATCAGCCGCCCGTCCTTCTCGAAGCAGCTTGCCGTGGTCGGACGCCCCGTGTAGGTCCCGTCCGGTATGCCGTATGAGAACGGCTGGCCCTGCGTGTATGCCATTGCGTTTCCTCCTTGTCGTTCAGTGGATGATCTGCGACCAGTCGAACAGGGCCGCGTTGCTCTCGTCCCAGTTCGGCACCTCGAACGCGCACCCCTGCACGGTGCGGCTCTTGGCCATCATCGTGGCGATGCCGCCCGTGTAGAGCGTCCGCGTCATGCCGCCCTTGGCCTTTCCCTTCTCCACGCTCACGTCCGCCGCGAGGTAGAGAAGGTGGTCCGTCTTCTCGAGGAAGGTGGAGCGCCCCGGCGCCTTTCCCTTCTCGCCCTGCACGAGGCGCGGCTGGTTCTGCCAGTAGTCCCCGCCGTCCGCGTTCGTGAACCTCGTCGGCTCCGAGTGCGCGATCGCAAGCACGTTTGCCCCCGCGTCGCAGATGTCGTCGATGAGCGGGTAGATCGGCGCGAACTTGTCGAAGACGAGCTGCGCCCCCTTGCCGTACATCCACTGCTCCAGCGACTTGCGGATCGTGGCCGAATCGCCCGGTATCGACTCGATGCAGTTCTGCGCCGCCCACTCCTGGGCGCGCGTGAAGCTGTCGATCACGATGTTGTCGTACCCCTGCGCCACGTCGGACGAGAGGAACGACATGAGGTCGTTCCACGCCGCCGCCGGCGCCTTGCTGTCGTACTTCAGGAACTTCGGCGCGATGTTCGCGAGAAGTCCCATCGCCTCCAGCTTCGGGCGGATGATCTTCAGCGACCCCTCCAGGTCGATGAACAGCGTCCGCCCGGGAAGCATCGCGGCAAGCGTGGACTTGCCCGCTCCCCCCGTGCCGTGCAGTCCGATGAAGTGCCCGCGCTTGTAGTCGTCCCATCCGTCCACGGTCTGCTCCGTCTTCGGCGCAGGAGCCGTCGTTGTCTTTGGCGCGGCGGGGAAGTTCGTCGCGCTCGGTCTCTTTGGTATTGCCATTTTCTGTTTTTCCTTTCGTTTCTCGGTTTACGCCATCGCCGCACCATGCGGCTCGGCAAGTTCTTCGTGAAGTGCGATCCGAAATCCCTCCGGCGGGTTCTTCGCATCGACGGGCAGACGGTTCAGGCACACGCCCGCGAACGGACAGCTCCGGCAGTTGTCGGGGTTGCACGCCCTCGGGTATGCGTACTCCGGGCGCTCGCTCTTGCGGGCCTCGGCCGCGAAGTGCAGGAGCATCCGGCACACGCCCAGCCGCTCGCGGCGGAACTCGGCCAGCATGTCGAACGTGACCGCCACCTCGCGCCGCGCGAAGTACCGCTCCGGCTCCGCGCTCATCGCTTCGAGGATCCGCGCCCCGTACTCGTCCGGCGTCTCGGCGTGTCCGGCCATGCGCTCTCCCTTGGCGGAGTCCGCCGTCTTCTTCGGCGTCCCGTCGCGCTTGATGCACCTCTGGCCGTTCGCGTCCAGGACTATCGGCAGGCCGTTCTCGTCGAGGTCGGGGATGTTCGCCTTCGGCTGCAACTGCGGCTTGCGTATCACGTCGTACACGCACACGCCCAGCTCGCCCGATGACCGATACACCCAGTCCGCGTATGCGAGAAGCTGGATGTTGAACTTCAGGCGGCTCCAGTAGTCGCTCGTCTCCGCGAGGTCGTCGGAAGTCGTCTTGCGCTCCCACACCACCTTGCGGCCGTCCTTCAGCACGGCGAGGCCGTCCACCTTGCCGCGCTGCTCGAACGTCCGCGATCCGTCGATCGGGTTCGTGAACTCCACTTCGGGATTCATCGCCGCGTAGTCGCAATCGTCGGTCTCGCCGTAGCGCTTGCAGTACGCGCCGAGGATGCCGAACACCTTGGCCGCCATCCACTCGTCGAGCGTCCCGCCCGTGAGTGCCGCCGCGTACTGCGCGCCGAAGTCCAGGCCCTTGGCCCGCGCCTCGCCGCCGTTGTGCACCGCCGTGCCTATCCTCAGGGCCTCGGAGGGGTTCGCCTCCTTCAGCCCGAGGATGTTGTCGTACCAGTAGCGGCGCGGACACCTAAGCGCACACGCCATGCTCGATGCGGTCAGGATGATCTTGCTCATTTCGCACCGCCTTTCCTCTTGGCCCGCTTCTCCATGTCCTCGGCCGCCCTCTCCGCCATCTCGGCGGTGAAGGTCATCTCGGCCTGTTCCATGTCGCCGGCCTCCAGCTTCTCGATCTTTACCTTCTCGGACACGGCCGCGTCCTCGTACAGGCGCACGGTCAGGTCCTCGAACATCTTCTGCGTTTTCTTCGCGCGGTCGTCCTCCAGCGTGGTGGCTCCGACAAGCGGACCGTTCAAGTCCTTCTCCTTCTTGTCGAACTCCATCAGCTTCAGCACTCCGCGCCGCAGCGCGTCAAGATGGTTGATGTAGTCCTGTCGCGTCATAGCGCCTCCTTTTCGACGAACGCGCGGTACTCCTTCTTGATCTCCTGCTCCGCGTTCCTCACCATGGACAGCATCTTGTCGCCGTCCTGAAGGATGCCGGAGAACTCCTCGCGGAGCGCCAGCATCACCTTCTTCAGGACATAGGCGCGCAGCTTCGTCGCGACGTCCTGCTTCGACGTCTGCACCTGCTTCACCGCTATCATGCAGGTGAGGTCGTGCGTGTCGTCGTTGCCCGACATGCTGAACTCGATCTCCATCTTCCCGGACGCGTTCCCCGTCCCGGATACGGAGCCTCCGTCACCGTCGGCGGTCTCTATCTTCAGAAGCCCCGTCTCGATGACCGTCGCCATGTCCATCTTGAAGCCCAGCAGCCTCTCGATATCCTGCGGCGTGGCGTCGGGATTGCGCTTGAAGTAGTCCCGCACCGTCTCTCTCTGTCTGTCGTTTAGCATCGCATCGCTCCTTTCGTCAGTCTTCGGTTTCCTCGTCTGCCTCGTCCCCGTCCTCGGCCGGAGCCGAAGACCAACACACCTTGACGGGCTCGCGGAGTTTCAGCACCATCTCGTCGGACGCGACAAGCTGCCGTTCCTCGTCTGTCAGCGCACCCGCCGCAGGCGGCAGGATCGCGATCAGGAGCTGGGCGTACCTCGCGCCGATCTCCGGCTTGACCATCTTCGCGGCGATCTCGGCCGCCGCCAGGCTCGCCCAGCGCTCCATCGGCGCGAAGTCCTGCGTGCCCGGGTCGAGCAGGTACGCCCTCGCCGCGTCCTCCGTGTTCGTCTGCGATCCGAACACGCGCCACTCGCAGCCGATGCCGAACACCTCCTGGAAGGCGAGGGCGACCTGCACGTCCACGGTGTAGTTCGCCGCAATCACCCCCGCAAGGTTCGTCTCGCACCACTCGGCCAGCTTGCGCCTCGCCTTGTTAGCGGCGATCTTCAGCTTCCGCAGCTCCTTCTCCTCGTCGCTCATCCCCCCGCCGGGCTTGCCCTGCTTCGGGGACTCGCCCCACTGCATCTGAGTCTCGCCGCTGTAGTCCTTCCAGACGTACAGCGTGTCGTGCTTCTTGTCGGGCTTGGACTGCAAGCTGATGGAGTAGTCGGGGTGGTTCTCGCTCTCCTTCACCGTCGCGCCCGCAGCCTTCGCGTCCGCGATCGTCGCCTTGACCGTATCGGCCACCTTGCGCTTGTAGCACTTGGAGTCGAGGCACTTCCCGAAGGTCGCGGGCTTGCCGTCCCAGTCGAACAGCTCGGGCGAGCATCCCGTGTTGTTCGGGC
The DNA here is from genome assembly GCA_017962315.1 of Kiritimatiellia bacterium. GTDB lineage: Bacteria > Verrucomicrobiota > Kiritimatiellia > RFP12 > UBA1067 > RGIG8368. The sequence goes on along the minus strand of JAGCVN010000137.1, from coordinate 47,535 downwards.
ACGTCTTGCACGGCGTCCTGTCGAACGGCACCTTCTTCAGGTCCTGCGTCTCGCGGCTGAACTGGCCCTCGATGTCGCACCATCGGAGCGCGCCGCTGCCGTTGTACCTGTCCGCGTTCTTCAGGCGCTCCTGTACCTCCTCGGGGTACGCCGCGACGTGCTCCAGGCAGTCGGTCGTGATCTGCTCGCCGTCCTTCACGCGCTTGCGCCACGACTTCGAGAGGCGCGAGAGGTTCAGCCTCCGCGCCACCCATTCGCGGCCGCGCCCGGTCTCGGCGGCGATCTCGTCCTGCTTCATGCCGGACTTCACCAGACTGCCCACCAGCTCGGACTCGAGAAGGGGATCGGCGTCCTTGCGCTGGAGGTTCTCGATGAACGTCATGCGCCTCGCGGTCGCCTCGTCCACGCCCTTCAGGATGTCGCAAGGCACGCTCTTGAGCCCCGCCAGCTTCGCCGCCACGAGCCGCCTGTGGCCCGCGATCAGCGTCGCGTTGTTGTCCTTGTCGAGCATCGCGACGAGCGGCTGTATCACGCCCAGCGACTCGATGCTCTTCACGAGGTCGGCCACGCTCTCCGGCGTAATCTTCCCCCGCGGGTTCCACGGCGCGACCTTCAGCAGGTCGACCGCTATTTCCCTACGCTCGCGCTGGTACTCCGCCGCCTTCGGTGCGACGGGCTCCGCGCCCGCTTCCTTCGGCTGCCTCTTCTTGGCCGCAGCCTTGGCCTTCGTCTTGGTTTTCATTGCTTTACCTTTCGTTTGCCCTCCCCGCCGCACGCGCGGCAGGGAAATCCTCACTTGCATTGCGCCTCCAGCTCCGCGCGCAGGGCTTCGCACTCCGCGCTGCACTGGTCCGCCGTCGCCACGAGAAACAGCCACGCGGCGAGGGCGAGCAGGGCGAGGGCGAACACCCCGGCCGCGATCTCGCCCGCCGCCTCGAGCCGCCTGCGCCACGCCCTGCGGCGCATCGCGCGGTCGTACTCCTCCGGCGTCATTCCCGACAGCTGCCTGTCCCATTCCTGGATCGTCATATATGGCCCCTCCGTCACTCCGGCCTCGTGGAAAGCACCACCATGATCGCGCTCCGCCGCCACCTGCGGCACCGGCCCACGACCACGGGGTTCGCCTTGCGCACGTCCACCTTCCCCTTGGGGCAGACGTACGACTCCATGCAGTGCTGGCGCAGGGCCACGCGCGAAAGCCCGAACAGCTCCGCCGCCTCCTCGTCGCCTATCACCTCGGCCTGCGTCACTTGGCACCGCCTTCCTGCTTGATGGCCATGCGCACCACCTGCGCGGCCGCCGTGCTCGGCTTCGGCTCGCAGCGCATGTCGCACAGCTTCGCCGCCTCCGCCTTCGTGAGGTCGAAGGTGCAGCGCACCTTGCCCTCGCTCTCGCTCTCGATCTTCGTCTGCATCGTTCTCTATCTCCTTGCGCGTTATAACGCGCCATGCCAAAAAAACTACGACCCCTGCTTCCGCGACTTCCGCGCACCTGCGGCGCCGCCCATTATGTCGGCGCGATATAACGCGCCGCGTCCAAAAAGAACGCGCATCCGCGCGCGCTCCTTCCGCATGACGGCATCCGCCGTCATGCCACGTTTCCTCGCGATCCGTTCCACTGCCTCGCGGTCTCCGGTCGCTTTCACTCCGATGTCTGTTGCCATCGTCTTTCCTTTCGTTTTTTACGCGGTCGCCTTCTTGCGGCGTTCGCTGCGTTCTCGTTTAGCGGCGCGGATAATCTCGGCGCTGTCCTTGACTTTCTCGCACCACGCCTCTACAACTTTACCCTCGCACATCATTCCATGCGCCTCGGCCCTCTCGAAGATGAAACGCCTGAAAAGGTCGCTCACGTTAGTCCCCTCGGCCTCGGCCACCAGCGCGGTCAGGGCCTTTACCTCCGGACTGTCCAGGAACCCGATCAGAACGTCGTCGGGGTTGTGTTTTCCGCTTGTCTTGCTCATTGCTTTCTGCTCCTTTCGTGAAAGTGAAATTCTCCATCATCTTGCGGCACTCGTCAATCGTGGCGCCGTAGGCGAAGGGGAGTGTCCCCCCCCCCCGCGGGTCTTTGAAGCTGACGCCGTCGAACTCGAACCAATAGCCGTACTGCCCCTGGTACGCGCCGACGAAACGCCCGCGCAGACGCACGGGCACTTGCTTTTCGTAATCCATGGCTCGTTCTCCAGGTCACTCGTCGTCCTCGCTTCCCGGAAAGAACTCGCACTCGTCCCACGCCTCGCGAGGGCATCCGTAGTCCTCGTGGTCGGAGCAGGCGAGCCATACCGCCTTGGCGGAATCGTCCTCGCCGCGTTCGACGCACACGTTCCGCAGGGATCCGGTCATCGGATAGTTCGGCTGCATCGCAAGCCTGATGGGAGTGCTGGGGTCGAGGTCTTCGATCGCGTCCAGCAGGTCTTGTACCGTGTCAATTCTCATTGTTCGCCCTCCCTCAGTACGTGTTCGAGTTGCGAGCGCCAACGATATGGCAGCGATTCGATCCCCGCAGCTTGATCTCGCCACAGTTCTCCCATTCTCCGTTCGCCCAGACCTTTACCTTCGATCCGGGGAGTCCGGTGCGCCTCATTTCGGCCTTGGCTTTCGTGAGGCTGAAATACTCTTCGTTTCCGACGTAGTAAACTGTCATTGCCGTTTCCTTTCGTTTTTGCCTTGCCCCGCCTGCCTGCCCATGACAGGCGGGGCGTTCCATCTTACGCAACGGTCTCGGCCAGAACGCGGTCGCAGTTCGCGGAGATCAGCGAAACGGCCTTGCGCAGACCTTCGCACCGCTGCTGCAAGGCGTGGTTGCACCCCTTGACGTACAGGCACTCTTCCGTCAGATCCTTCTCGGTGGCTTCGTTGGCCTTGAACGCCTCGCTCACCGCCCGCACGAACTTGCGCACGGCCTCGTTCTTCAGCATCGCGCAGAAGTCATCCTTGTCGATGTTCCTTGCGCCCATGTACGCCGGCTCGAACCAGTCGGCGTAGTTCTCGTGGTCGGTCTTGTCGAGGAACGGCGTCCTCTTCTCGAACTCTTGCTTTTGCATCTTCTTGTTTCCTTTCGTTTTTGCCCTTGCGGAGGGAGATCCATGTCCCTCACAACGACGCCACTATAACACGGCGCGTTATAACACGTCAAGTCAAAAAATCAATTTTTTCAAACTTTTATAACAGACCGTATAGCAAAGGCGAACAATGGCATACGCGCCCGAACACGGAACGACCGCAAACCCCTATGAAATCAACATTCTCATACATTCCCATATCGCCCCATACGGCTTGTAAAATGCGTGACGAGCATCGGGTCTTCTGCGTTTGTAGGTTGCAGCGGTTTGAAAAGCGTGACGATTCCGCAGAGCGTTTGTAGTAACCGGCTTTATCAAGTGTTTCCGACGTACTATATCAACATAGCCAATGTCGTCGTTAGTGATGGCGTTGAAAATATTGGGGCTTATGCGTTTTCAAACTGTTTGAGTTTAACGAGTTTGAAAATCCCGAATAGCGTGTCGAGCGTTGGTAAGGGTGCGTTCTATGGATGCAGCGCATTGAAGGATGTGACGATACCGCAGAGCGTATGTGCGTCAACCATGTCGACGATATTCCCGGCTGGATATAAAAGTATAACGAATGTGGTTATCGATGCGGGGGGGACAGAGCTGTCGCAACGGTGTTTTTCGGGATGTTCTGGCCTGGAGACTGTCTTGTTGCCAGAAAGCATGACGAGTGTTCGCGCAAATGCGTTTGAGAATTGTTCAGGTCTCGAATCCGTGCGCTTCCTTGGCGATGCGCCAGATACGGAGAGTTCTATCTACTACGGAACGCCGCGTTCGCTTGTGACATACGTGCCGAGGGGATCGGTGGGGTGGCAAAGGGGTGTTTCGCCGGATTTGCCCGAGACATGGCCTTTGTCCGATTCGACAGCAAGGGCGATTGCCTATTGGGATGGCAACAAAACGGCGGCACCTGTCGTGATGCCGGTTGACGGGACATCCTTCGAGGGGTCGTGTGAGGTGTCGATTTCTTGCGCGACGGAGGGGGCGACGATCTACTTCACGACGAACGGCGTGACGCCGCGACTCGTAAGTGGATATGTCTATTCGGGGCCGTTCGTTGTAGATGGGAGTGTTGTCGTAAAGGCAATCGCTGTGGCAGAAGGCTTTGATCCAAGCGAATCTACGGCGGCGATATTGACGAAGGTCGAAGAACTGACCCTTTCATTGGCAATCGGTGCCGCCGAGATGCCAGTAGTGACCGGAGGCGGTGCCAATTGGTCCCCGGTTGAGGACACTACGGCCCCGGAAGGAGGTATGGCCGCACGGAGCGGCACCATCGGTGAGGACGGGGAATCGTGGATGGAGACCACGGTCATAGGAGCCGGGAGGCTTTCGTTCTGGTGGCGGGTTTCCTGCGTAGAGGACATCGACGGTACTGCAACATGGGATTATCTTGCGTGTACTGCGGACGATAAGGAGGTCTCGCGCATTGACGGAAATACGGCATGGATCAAGCAGGAAGTCGTCTTCAAGACTGCGGGACGTCATACTGTGCGTTGGATATACGTCAAGGATTCCTTCCTTGATCAAGGGGATTTCGATGACTGCGCATGGGTACAGGGTGTGGAATGGGAGCCTGAAGGAGAATCAGAATCTGGGGAAGCGCTCTATTCGTATGACCAGATACATGCGCTCGAACTCGGCAAACTTATGATTGACGTGAATGCTGAATCGCAACGGGCAAGAGTAGGTTTTTACCTAAAAGAAACGAAAGACCTTGGAAAACCTGATTGGAATACAGTTCCCCTGACTCTTGATGACCTTGATATTGGAGAGGACGGTACAATTGGGGTAAATGTCCCTGCTACTGGGAATGCCGCCTTCTACAAGATTGTCGTCGAAGAGAAGCAATAGAGAAGAATCGCATATTTGGGGCAATAGTCACAACGCCGAGCGATTTCTTACGCGCCGTAATCACGTTCACGAACGATACGCCCTACGTCACCTGGTACGCCTAACCTCAACACCAACGGCGAGGTGCGGGTGTACACGGTCATGGGACCGACAATCTTGACGGATGCGGTGTTACAGATGCCGACCAACTCCACGCACCGGTTCTTCAAGGTGAAGGCGGAGATACACCCTTTTCGCATGTTTCGCAATCTCTTGACATACCCTGCGGGGGTATGGTATGCTATGCGCGTTTTTGGACTAACGAGGAGAAGCGGTGAAAAGACGTACAGAAGACGTGACGGCGCTCCAGCTGCGGCTGAGGAAGATCGTCGGGCAGCTCAACGGCATCCAGAAGATGCTTGAGGCGGACGCACCGTGCGAGGATATCCTTACACAGATCAATGCGGCGAACGGTGCCCTACACCGTCTGTCGCTCATCATACTCGACGGGCATCTCCGGCATTGCGTCCGGGAGGGCATTGAGAGCGGCAACGCCGACGAGACGATCGAGTCGTTCGCCGAGGCACTTGAAAGTTTCGCCAAGATGGCGTAAATCGGAAAGGAACGGACTGCCATGTTGGAGATCGCGAAATCGTTTGTGCATGTCTTCGCCATGATGGCGCCGTGGCTTGTGTTCGGTTTCCTTATGGCGGGCGTCATCGCCGTGTGGATACCCCGCAACTGGGTCAACCGCATGATGGGCGGATGTTCCGGGCTGGGCGGCATCCTGCGCGCTGTCGCAATCGGCGTACCGCTTCCGATCTGTTCGTGCGGCGTGTTGCCGATCGCCGCCGGCCTGCGGAAGCACGGGGCGGGCAAGGGACCGACGGCGGCGCTGCTCGTCTCGACGCCGCAGACGGGAATCGACTCGATTCTCGCGACCTACGCCCTGATGGGACCGGTGTTCGCCGTGGCGCGTCCGATTGCCGCAGCGCTGACAGGCATTGTCGGCGGTGTGGTCGTGGCGGCGGTAGGTGGCGAGGATGCAGAGTCTGCCGCCATGGAGGACGCCCCCGTCGGCTCGCGGGGGATCAAGGCGATCTTCTGGCAGGCGTACCGGCGGCTGCTCGGCTCCGTCGCGAAGCCGCTCGCTGTCGGCCTCGCGATTTCCGCGCTCGTGACGGTACTCGTCCCGGACAACTTCTTCGCGGACGCCTTCCACGGCAGCGACTGGATCGCAATGCCCGTAATGGCGCTTGTCGGATTCCCGATGTACGTGTGCTCCACGGCCTCGATTCCGATTGCCGCGTCGCTCGTCGCGAAGGGTATTTCGCCGGGCGCGGCGTTTGTGTTCCTGATGGTGGGACCGGCGATGAACGCGATGTCGCTCACGACCGTCTCCTCACTTTTCGGACGTAAGGCTGCCGTGGCATACGTGACCGTGATTATTATCGGTGCAATCCTTTGCGGCGTCGCGATCAACCTCGTTCCGAACGCCCTTCCCGCCTCGACAGCGGCCGCATCGGCACACCATGCCCTCGGCATCGTCCACTGGGTGTCTGCCGCGTTCCTGTTCGTGATGATGGTGTACAATCTCGTGCGTCCCTTGCAGATGGGCCACAAGCACTGAGGAAAGTCATGTTGACAACCTACATCATCGGCTGCATAGCCCTCATCATTAAGCCGGGGCCGGACTTGATGTGTACGCTCGCCACGGCCATTTCCGACGGCAAGGCCCGCGCCTCCACGCTCATGGCCGGGCTGATTCTTGGCTGCTGGCTGTGGATCTGGCTTCTGTCGGCGGGCGTTGCATCGTTCTTTATGGGGCATCCCGCCGTGATGACGGCGATACAACTCGTCGGCGTCGCCTACATCGGTTATTTGGCGTTCGGTTCCTTCCGGGAGGCGTGGGCGGGATTCCGTCAACAAGGAGAGAATGCGTTGACCCCGGCGAACGCCGTCGGCTGGCGCCTCGTGGGACGCGGCGTGTTCATGGCGATGTCGAACCCGCTCACGATTCTCTTCTTCCTTGCGTTCCTTCCGAACTTCACACAAAAACACTCCACATTCGCGCCCGCCGTGCAGGTGTTGCTCCTTGGCACGCTTTTCTGCGCGCTCGTGCCGTTCATCTACTTCCCGATCATCCTCGCCGCCGACTTCTTTCGTTCGCGCCTGCTTGGTTCGGCAAAGGCCACGGCCATCCTCAAGCTCGTCTCCGCGTTCATACTCGCCGCCGTCGCACTCGTCCTCCTCACGCAGGTCAAGTTCCAGTGAGACTTTAAATCCACACCCGATTTACTTTTTTTCTGCTGATTTTCCGTTTGCCTATAAGTTCGATTGGCGACAACCGAAACAACTTGTAAAGACAACATCCTTCTTGCGCCGCGCAACGGCGCGGCGTTTTCATAACCGCGCATGGTTGTGCGCGGAAGAATCAAACGTTGTATTTGTTGTTCATGTTGGTTTCAGAAACTTACCCTCATGTACATTCCCGCGCCGCGCGCGGAGCATTCATGGGGATAAAGGCATTTTATAGGCAAGACGCAGAAGATAGGGAGAGTGGAAATAGGAAGCGGGAGACAGTTCCCTCTCTTCATTTTCCACTCCCCTCTGCGCCTTTCCAGATGATTTCCTACGCGCAGTAATCTCACTCACGGGGCGACAGCCCTGCCGTCTTCGGTTATACGGGGGGGCTAGTGGTTTTCGGCGGTGAGTTCGATCGCGATGGAGTCGAAATCGCCTTGCAGGCGAATTGGAAGTCCGATTCCCATCAACGCCGAACCAGAGATGACCTTCTTGTTGCCTTTGATGTGTTCTTTATTCCCTTTCACGCGGTTGAACTCCGTCACTCGGTAGCGTTTCGCCGGGTCAAGCCCCTGGAGGCGCAGCGGCTCGGGGAAGTCCGTCCCGATCAACCGGGTCATCCCGTACACGAACGCGACGGCACGGTCTTTTTTCTCGTCCACGTAGTTGAGTGCGGCGTAGTTCGCTTCCCACGGCGAAACCAGACGGTAGAGGTCGCCCTGTTGGATGATTGGACGGATGCGCTTGTAATCGGCGACGGCCGCCCTGGCGAAGGCGACGTCCTCGTCCGTCATGTTTTCGGGGTGGAGTTCAAAGCCGAGCCGCCCCATCATCGCAACGTCGAACCGGAACTTCAGCGGCGTCACACGCTTGGTCTGGAGGTTCGGAACGGCGGTGACGTGCGCCGCCATCGCGCAGGCGGGGTAAAACTGGCTTGCGCCCCACTGGATCAGGATACGCTGGCGGGCGTCGGTATCGTCCGACGTCCAGAACTCGGTCGCGTATCTCAGGAATCCGTAGTCCATCCGTCCGCCGCCAGACGAACAGGCGTTGAGCTGGAGACCGGGGTGCTTTGCGCGGAGGCGGGCCAACAGGTCGTACAGTCCGGCGGTATAGTCGAACCAGACATTCGCCTGCCGGTCGCGTGGCAGGTATTCCGAACCGACGTTCTGGAAGTGCGAGTTGGCGTCCCACTTGATGTAGGAAAGTCCGGGGCAGGAGGCGATCATCGCATCGAGCTGGCCAAGGACGTTTTCACGTACGGCAGGGTTGGTCAAGTCCAGTACAACCTGCGAACCGCCGCGTCCTCCGCGAAGCACCCGCGTCCGTTCGCGGAGGAGCCAGTCGGGATGGGCGACGGCAAGGGCGGAATTGGTATTTGCCATCTCCGGCTCGACCCAGATGCCGAAGTTCAAACCGCGTTCCTTCGCCTGGTCGGCGAGCCACGCAAGGCCGTGCGGAAGTTTGGCGTCGTTGACCACCCAGTCGCCGAGTCCGCTCGTGGCGTCGTTCCGGGCATAGGAACCGCGTCCGAACCAACCGTCGTCCACGACGAACATTTCGCCGCCGAGCGTCTTCGTCCCGTCCATCATGTCGGTCAGCGTCTTTTCTGTGAAGGTGAAGTACGCGCCCTCCCAGCTGTTGAGCAGGATCGGGCGGGGGGCGTGTCCCTCGTGCAGCTGGATGTCGCGCGCCCAGCGGTGGAAGTTGCGCGAGACCTGTCCCTTGCCGCTTTCCGTTGTCGTTAACACAAGTTTCGGCAGAACGAGCGTCTTGCCCGGGATGAGCGTGTACGGACCGGACGGATTCGACGCGCCCGCGAAAAGTCCGAGCCCGTCGATTTGGTCGTGCTGGATTCGGATGGTCCAGGCTCCGGACCACGCCAGCGCGCCTGCGATGACGCGCCCCGACGTCTCCGAAGCCGGCGCATCGAGCGACAGCATGAACGAGGCGTTGCTTCCCATCGCGCTGCGGATGCCGGAACGCGAATCCAGCGTCACGGTCTGCCCTTTACCGACAGGCGTCTCCTCGATCTGTCCTTCCGAACCCCATTGTCCGGGAAGCGTCATCAGGTAGAACTTCTTCGTGATCAGCGGGAAGAAGAAGGCGGCGGAATCCATCTGCACCAGTTTGACCGGCGCGGGTTCTTCATGCCGGATTTCCGCCCAGGTCTCGATGATGTCGTATGCCGCAAAGGCCCGAAAATGTTGAGTTACCGTGAAGGGGTAGGCGGGGTCGCGGAGCGTGAGGGTGAGGTGTTCCGCCCCCGCCTCGTCCCTGACAGTCTCCGCGCCCGCGTCGTGCAGTTCCGAAGAAAGGGTACCGTCTGCGTGGATGACGGACAACCCCGCGAATTTCGTACATGCGCGCCCGCCGGAGTAGGAGTCAGAACCGGCCGTGAGGTAGGTGAGCGGCTTGTTCTCGCAGAGGTAGCTGCTGCCCGCGTAACGGGAATTGGCAAGCAGGCGGGCGTCTTCCGCCCGCTCGATCCGTTTCCCGTAGTGGAGCATCAACCAGGAATCTCCCTGTTTCGAGAACGCCATCGAGGTGTTCTTGGTCTGAAGGAGGAAGTCGTTCCCGACAGGCGCGGCAAAGGCGCAACCGGCGGAAAACACGGCGAGAACAAGCTGTTTTTTCATAAAGCGAATCCTTTTAGGCGTTGACCATCAGGGCGGTGATGAGTTTCGTGAAACGCGCCGGATCTTTCGGCGCGGAACCTTCGCTGAGAAGGGCCTCGCCGTACAGCAGGTCGGCGTAATCGGCGAGTCTCGTGTCGGCCTTGTCGGCGGCGAGCATATCCGCCATGCGCTTCACGAGCGGGTGGTCCACATTCAGTTCGAGAATCCGCATCTGTTTCGGGACTTCCTGATGCATCGCACGCATCATGCGCTCCATGCTCGGGCTCATCGCGTTTTCATCGGCGACGAGGCAGCACGCGGAGTCGGTCATGCGCGGCGAGAGGCGGACTTCCTTGATGTCCTCCTTCAGGCGTTCCTGGATGAATTCGAGCAACGGTTTGAAGTCCGCCGTGGCGGCGTCGAGCTTTTTCTTCTCCGCCGCTTTCTCGCTTTCGTCGCCAAGATCCAGCGAACCCTTGTCAATCGCGACGAGCTTCTTGCCTTCGTACTCGCGGAGGTTGTCCACAATCCACTGGTCGATCGGATCGACGAACAGCAGCACGTCGTACCCACGCTTGCGCAACCCTTCGAGGTGGGGCGAGGAAACCGCCGTCTCGAGGTCTTCCGCGATCAGGTAATACAAGTCTTTCTGGCCTTCTGGCATCGCCTTGAGGTATTCGTCGAGCGAAACGTTCTTGGCGCCGTTCTCCTTCGCCGACGGGAAGAGGAGGAGTTTCTTCAACTTGTCCGCGTTGTCCCAGTCCGAATAGAGCCCTTCCTTCAGGATGCGGCCGAACGCGGCGTAGAACGTTTCGTAGGCGGCACGGTCGTTCGCCATCAGGTCGGCAAGTTCGCTCAGGATTTTGTTGGTGATGTTGCTCTTGATCTTCCGGATCACGGCGTCGTCCTGTAGCATTTCGCGGGAGACGTTGAGCGGGAGGTCGCTGGAATCGACCACACCTTTGACAAAGCGCAGGTATTCGGGAAGCAACAGGTCGAAATCGGCTCCGATGAAGACGTTACGGACGTAAAGGTTCAGCCCGAACTTCCTGTTCGGCATCATCAAATCGTAGGACGCCTCTTTCGGCAGGAAGAGAAGGGCTTTGAACTCGACCACGCCTTCGACGCTCATGTGGATGGTCTTGAACGGCGGGATGTGGTCGTGCGTGATGTGCGTGTAGAACTCGTTGTATTCCTCCGGCTTCACCTCTTTCTTGTCGCGCTTCCAGATCGCCTTCATCGTGTTCAACGGCGCGACATCCGCGGCCGGCGGTTCTCCCTTGTCGCCGAACCGGATCGGGTAGGCGATGAAGTCGGAATACCGTTTGACCAGTTCGCGCACGCGCCATTCGTCCAGGTACTCCTCGAATTCGGGCCGCAGCTTCAGGACGATGGTCGTGCCGGGTTTGTCGCGCGCGGCCTCTTCGATCGTGTAGCCGCCGGCCCCGTCGGACTCCCATTTGTAGGCTTTCTGCCCCTCGCCGCGCCGGAGCGTGATGACGCTGACGGTCTGCGCCACCATGAACGCGGAGTAGAAGCCTACGCCGAACTGCCCGATCAATTGCGGTTGGTCCGCACCCTTCTGTTCCTGCAGCGCCTTGATGAACGACTTGGTGCCGGAGTTCGCGATGACGCCGAGGTTCTTCTCCAATTCCTCCTCCGTCATGCCAAGCCCGTTGTCGGCGATCATGAGGATTTTGTCCTCTTTGTCGGCGATGATGTCGATCTTCCATTCCGGATTCTCTGCGGCGAGGGTTTTGTCGGTCAACGCCAGATACTGCGCCCGGTCAATGGCGTCGGACGCATTGGAAATCAATTCGCGAAGGAAGATTTCCTTCTTGGAATAAAGTGAATGGATGACGAGGTCCAGCACCTGCTGGATCTCCGCTTGAAACGAACACGTTTTCTTTTCCATGGTGATCCTCTTTTCCGGGAGCTTCCGCTCCGTAAAAACGAGCAGTCAGTATACACGATTCCGGCGTTGTTGTAAAACGGCAAAAATGGGCCATGGGCTCATCCGGGCAAACGGAGATTTTTTTACAGGATGATTGCATGGCGGCACGCAGAGTGTTACACTCTCCCCGTTTCGAAACGGATGTCGTTCGGGAGGTTTTCTTAATGTCGGTTCTGGTCTTGCAAAATGCCCGGTTCAACGGAGGCTGCGTCGATGTCGAAATCGAGGACGGCCGTTTCCGGAAGATCCGCGCTGCGGGTGAACGTGTGCCGGTAGAGGGGGAGGTGTGTCTCGATGCGGAGGGGATGTTGCTGGTGCCGGCGTTTTACAACGCGCACACCCACTCCGCGATGTCCCTCCTTCGCGGATATGCGGACGACATGGAGCTGTTCACCTGGTTGAACGAATACATCTGGCCGGTTGAAGGTCGCCTGACTTCGGAGCAGATCTACCAGGGAACCCGCCTCGCCATTCTGGAAATGATCCGCAGCGGAACGGTCTTTTTCAACGACATGTACTGGGAACCCGAGGTTTCGCTCAAGGCGGCGGATGAGATGGGTGTCCGTGCCGCGATCGGTCGGTTGTACATCGAAGAGAGTCCGGGGAAAATCCTTGAACGGAATCTGCTCGCCTCCGCCGCGTTGGAATCCGCGTACCGGAATTCCGCCGCAAAAGACCGCATCCTGTTGACCTTCGCCCCGCACGCGATCTACTCGGTCTCCGGCATCACCTTGCGCCGGGTCGCGGAAGAGGCGCAGGCGCAGGACGGTTTCATCCACATCCACGCCTCCGAGACGGCGCACGAGGTCGAAATGAGTTTTAAAGAACACGGGATGTCCCCCGTGCAATGGCTGGACACTTGCGGGTTGCTCGGACCGAAAACCATCCTTGCCCACTGTGTGCATCTCTCCGACGACGACATCGGACTTCTACGCGACCGGGGGGCCGTCGCGGTCAACTGTCCGTGTTCCAACGCGAAACTCTGTTCCGGGCAATTCGATTTCGAGCGTGTCCACGAGAAAGGCAACTGCCGGATCGCGCTCGGGACGGACGGATGTGCGTCGAACAACAGCCTTTCGATGTTCGATGAAATGAAATGGGCCTCGCTTTCCGCGAAACTCAAGTCGGGGAATCCGGCGTGTGCGGCGGCAAGGGATGTCTGGCAGGCCGCCACGCGGGGCGGGGCGGAGGCGTTCGGTTTCCAGGCCGGCGCGATTGAGGAGGGACGGCTGGCCGACTGCCTCTTGCTGGATCCCGGCGCCCTCCCGTTGATCCCCTGTCACCACCTTGATGCGAACCTGGTTTACGCGGCGGATCCCTCGTGTGTCGATACCGTGATCTGCGACGGCCGCGTGTTGATGCGCCACCGCGTCATTCCCGGCGAACGCGAAATTGTCGAGGCCGCCCGCGAGGCGGTCGTGAAAATGGGGTCGTGAGCCATGCCAACGGCACGGCGGAGAACGTCGCGCCGGGATATCCCGGACCGTCGTTCTTCGGATTCCGCTCAAAATTCCTTTCCGCTTTTTGCGTGACAAGGGTTTGGTTTTATGCTTTACTAGCGGCGTTAACAACGGAACTCTTTGTTTTGGGGAGGTACGGGAAAGACCATGCACGTGATTGTCTGTATCAAGCAGGTGCCGGATTCGACGAAAATCAGCATCGATCCGGTCACCAAGACGTTGATGCGCGAGGGGGTCGAGAGCATCTTGAACCCGTTCGATGAGTATGCTTTGGAGGTTGCACTGCGGATCAAAGACGAGAAGGGGGCGCGTGTCACCGTCGTTTCGATGGGACCTCCCCAGGCGACCGCGATCATCCGCGAGGCGCTGGCGCGCGGCGCGGATGACGGCGTGTTGCTCTCCGACCGCGCGTTCGCGGGCGCGGACACGTTGGCGACCGCCTATGCGCTCACCACCGCGATCCAGAAGATCAACCCCCGTCCGGATCTGGTCCTTTTCGGCAAACAGGCGATCGACGGCGACACCGCTCAGGTCGGTCCCGGCGTTTCCGAAGACCTCGGTTTCCCGCTGGTCACGTATGTGCGCGATTTGAAGATCGCCGATGACGGCACGTATACGGTCGAGACGGTGATGGACGCCGGGATCGACGTGCTGGAAGGGAAGCTGCCGGCGGTGATGACGGTCGTGAAAGAGGCGGCGGTGCCGCGGTTCGCGACGCTAGCCGGCTGGGTGCGCGCCAAGCGTGCCCCCGTCACGGTCTGGACGGCGAAGGACACGGGCGCCGACCCCGCCCGCCTCGGGTTGAACGGTTCCCCGACGAAGGTGGTGGATACCTTTCCGCCGCCGGTCAAGACGGGCGGGCGCGTCGTGGACGCCTCGAAGGATCCCGCCGCCGGCGTGGCGGCGATTGTCGCGTTGATGAAAGAAAAGAAACTGGGGGTGGCGTGATGGCGGATGCACCGATTTTCATCGACCCCGAAAAGTGTAAAGGGTGTACGAAGTGCGTGAACAACTGTCCGTTCGGCGCGTTGAGCATGGAGACGCGCCCGGAACGGAAGCAGAAGCTCGCCGTCGTGGACGGCGGCGCCTGCCGCGCCTGCAACAAGTGCGTGACCAGCTGCCCGTTCAAGGCCATCACGATGGTCGAGACGGAGAAGTCCGGCGTGTCGGACCTCGCGGCGTACAAGGACATCTGGGTTTTCGCGGAACAGGACGGGGGAAAGGTCCTGGACGTCGCCTTCGAGCTGCTGGCGACGGGGCGCAAGCTTGCCGACAAGCGGGGCTGCCGCCTTTGTGCGGCGCTGCTCGGCCACAATCTGGGCGATGAGCCGAAACGCTTGATCGCCGGCGGCGCGGATGTCGTCTACGTCGCCGACCAGCCGGAACTGGCGCAGTACGAGGCGAACGTCTACACCGAGGCGTTGAGCAAGTTGATCGAGGAACATAAGCCCGAAGTGGTGTTGGCGGGTGCGACGGGCGTCGGGCGTGCGTTTTTCGCCCGCGTGGCGACGCGCTGCCGTACGGGACTGACCGCAGACTGCACCCGGCTGGAGATTGCACCGTCGCCCGACGGCAAGACGATGCTCCTGCACCAGACGCGCCCGGCTTTCGGCGGGAACATCATGGCGACGATCATGACGCCGGACCACCGCCCGCAGATGTCCACCGTGCGCCCAAAGGTTTTCAAAAAGGCGGAGCCGGATTTCTCCCGCAAGGGCGAGATCAAACCGGAGGTCTTGGAACTCGCGAAGGCGTGTACACGCCTCGTCAAGGCGATCCGCGATCCCAATGCCGTGAACATACAGGACGCCTCGATCATCGTCGCGGGCGGACGCGGGTTGAAGAAGGCGGAGAACTTCGCCCTGTGCGAGAAACTCGCGAAGATGCTCGGCGGTGTCGTCGGGTGTTCCCGCGCCTGTGTCGATGCGGGGTGGATCGACGTCGCCCACCAGGTGGGGCAGACGGGGAAGACGGTCTGCCCGAAGCTGTACCTCGCGTGCGGAATCTCCGGCGCAATCCAGCATCTGGAAGGTATGAAGTCATCCGACACCATCATCGCCATCAACAGCGATCCGAACGCGCCGATTTTCGGGGTCGCCGACCTCGGCATCGTCGGCGATGTCTTTGAAATCCTGCCGCAGCTGATCGCCGCGCTGGAGAAGGAAACGGCCAAGCAGGAAGGACGATAGTCATGGGAAACGCGATTCAAACGGACATCCTCTGCGTGGGGGCGGGCGTCGCCTCGCTTTCCGCGGCGATCCGGATTCTGCGGACGCTTAAGGCGCGCGGCGCCAAGGCGCTGCCGCGCGTGATGGTCATCGACAAGGGCCGCAGCGTCGGAAGCCACGTACTTTCCGGCCTTGTCTTCGACACCGCCTGCCTCAAGGGGTTCCTGACGGACGAGGAGATCGACGGACTGACCAGTGAAAAGAACCGCAACCGTCCCTTTGCCGCGACGGTCACGAAGGAGGCGTTCCACGTCCTGCTCGACGCGAAACACTCGCTTCCGGTCCCGTGGGTCCCGCCGATGATGCAGGACAAAGGGTATCCCGTCGGCTCGCTCACGAAGTTGACGCAGTACTTCGCCGACATTGCGGAGAAGGAGGGCGCGGAGGTCTACACCGGCTTTGCCGCGACGGAGTTGATCGAGGACGGCAACGGCCGCGTCGTCGGCGTGAAGATCGGCGACAAGGGCGTTGACGGGAAAGGTGCGCACAAGAGCAATTTCACGCCGGGCGGGGAAGTCCACGCCAAGTGCGTCATCCTCGGCGAGGGCGGGTGCGGCATCCTCACCAACCGCCTGATCGAAGAGAAGGGGTTGCAGGGCGCGCGTCCGCAAAGTTATGCCGTCGGGATCAAGGAGATCATCGACGTGCCGGAGAACAAGGAACGCAACGGCGAGATCGCCCACACGTTCGGATATCCTGCGGACATGGCGACCTACGGCGGCGGATTCGTCTACCACACGTCGCCGACGCAGGTGATGATCTGCTACGCCTACGCGCTCGACTACGCGCATCCGGAGGTCGATCCGCACAGTCTGTTCCGCCTTTTCAAGGCGCATCCGACGCTCGCCGGGCACATCAAGGACGGCAAGACGGTCGCCTACGGCGCGAAGGTGATTCCGGAGGGCGGTTACTATTCCGTGCCCGAGGTCGTGGCGGATGGCGCGTTGATCGTCGGCGACGGCGCGGGGCTGGTGGACACGTTGCGTATCAAGGGGGCGCACATCGCAATCGAGTCCGGCGTCTGTGCGGGTGACACGCTCGCCGACTGCTGGGAGCGGGGCGATTTCTCGCTCGACGCCCTCCGCGCCTACGGCGCCGCGTTGAAGAAGACCGACGGTTGGAAGCAGTTGAAGCGCGTCCGCAACGTCCGCGCCCCGTTCTCCATCAACACGTTGCTGGGCGTGATGGCGGCGGGATGCGCGTGGGCGACATTCGGCGCGTTCCCGTTCTGGCAGGTGCCGATGGAGGGGGACGCCGAGGCGACGCTGCCCTTGCGCGGCGGGCGTCTTCCCGAAGCGCCCGCGTTGCCCGGCGGCCCGCTCTCCGTGGACAAGCTGACGGACGTGTTCATGTCCGGCACGATCCACGACGAAGACCAGCCCTGCCATCTGCGTATTCTCGATCCCGGAAAGTGTGCGGAGTGCCTGAAAACCTACGGGGCGCCCTGTCTGCGTTTCTGTCCGGCAGAGGTCTACCGCCTGGAGGACGGCCGGATCCACGTCGATTTTTCCAACTGTCTGCACTGCAAGACATGCCAGATCAAGGATCCTTGCCACAACATCGAGTGGACGTTCCCGCAAGGCGGAGACGGCCCCCGGTACACGCGAATGTAAACGAACGAAAGGAGCAACAGACCATGAACAGAAGAAACTTCCTCAAGACAACCGCAGCCGGAGCCGCCGTGCTCCCGACGTTCAGCATCCTCCATGCCGAAGAGGGCGTGATCGGACCTGCCGACGACCAGCTCAATATCGCCATCATCGGGTATGGTGCCGAAGGCGAAATCCTGACCGACGACTGCGTCAAGATCCCCGGTATCCGCATCCGCGCGCTCTGCGACATCTGGGAGGTCCGCCGCAAGATGGCGAAAGGCCGTCTCCGCGCGCTCGGCCATAACATCAACATCTATGAAGACTATCGCGAGATGTTGGACAAGGAGGATAAGAACATCGACGCGGTCGTCGTCGCCACGCCGGACTGGATGCACGCCGAACACGCCTGCTACTGCCTCCGTAAGGGCAAGCCCGTCTATTGCGAGAAGGAGATGTCCAACCAGCTCTCCCGCGCCCGCGAGATGGTCCTCGCCGCCCGCGAGACCGGTCTTCCGCTGCAGATCGGCCACCAGCGCCGTTCCAATCCGCGCTATATGCACGCCATCAACACGGTCATGCGTGAAAACCGCGTCCTGGGACGCATCACCCATGCCTACGCACAGTGGAACCGTTCCGTGGCGCCGTTCACCACGATCAAGTCGTCGCGTCTGAACATCCCTATCGAGACGCTTCAGAAGTACGGCTACGAGAACATGGAGCAGTTCCTCAACTGGCGCTGGTTCGCGAAGTACGGCGGCGGCCCGATGGTTGACCTCGGTTCGCACCAGATCGACCTCTTCTTCTGGGTCTGGGATTGCGCCCCCATCGCGGTCACGGCGGTCGGTGGCAACGACTACTACAACCGCCAGATGAACGATAACGTGATGGCGATCTACCAGTTCAAAACGAAGGAAGGGCTGATCAACCGCGCATTCTACCAGGTGTTGACCACTTCTTCCCGTGGCGGCTTCTACGAGCAGTTCATGGGCGAGGACGGTTACCTCACGCTCTCCGAAATCTCCGCGCGCGGCAACACCGCCGCGCCGGAGCCGGGCAAGGACTGGACGCGCTTTACGAAGATGGGCATCCTCAACGAGAGCAAGACGCCCGTCCCGCTGGCGGTTGAACGGTCGAACGACATCTCCCTCGACTCGCGTGTCACCAAGGCCGCGGCCGGACTTCCGTTGCCGGTCGAACTGGTCAAGCCCGCGCACATGCCGCACTTGGAAAACTTCTTCCTCGCCGTCCGCCGGAAGGACGCCAAGTTGCTGAACTGCGACGCCGAGCTGGCGTACGAGTCCGCCGTGGCGGTGTTGGCGGCGAACCGCTCCGTCGCCGAGGGCAAGACGATTTACTTCAAGCCGGAAGACTTCAAGGTTCCGGCTGATGCCAAGCACGACCCCGCGAAGGCGATGGGCGAACAGCCGAAAAACGCTTGAACGGGTAGGGGACACACCCAACGTGAAAGGATTTCCCATGAAGCATTTGCTTATAACCCTGTCAGCCGGTGCGGCGTTTGCCGCGACCGCTGCCGCGCCGTCGCATTATGACGGCGGCAAGGTTCCGCCCGTACACCGGCTCGAGGCGCGCGACCTGCTCGGCGACTCCATCGCGCCGTCCGATCCGAACGCGCTGCCTTTCAGTACCCGCACAACCTGCATCCTCTGCCATGACTACGACACGATCGCCAAGGGCTGGCACTTCAACGCAGGTTCGACGAACGTCTGTCCCGGACGCGCCGGCGAACCCTGGTTCCTGGTCGATCTCGCGACGGGCGTCCAGCTCCCGGTCAGCCTTCGCGGCTGGTCCGGTACGTTCAAGCCCGCCGACGTCGGCATGGATGATTTCGCGTTCACCCGCGCCTTCGGGCGCAACCTCCCCGGTGGCGGTGTCGCCAGTCCGGATGAGGATGGACTCCTGTGCGGCCGGTGGAACGTCTCCGGCGGGCTGGAGGTCAACTGTTTCGCCTGTCATGACAAGTCTGGCCTCTACGACCACAGCGAGTATGTCAAGCAGATGTCCCGCGAAAATTTCGCGTTCGCGATGAGCGCCGCGATGGGATTCGGCGATGTGGACGGCATGGCGTCGCGTATGCCGGAATACTGGGGGCTGCTCAACGGGCCGAACAAGGACGACAGCATCTTCCGCGTCCCTCCGCGCATCACCTACAACCCCGCGAAGTTCGACGCCAAGAACCGCATGGTGTTCCCCGTCGATGAGCCGCGCAGCGACAATTGCCTGAACTGCCACGGCGTAACCCAGGCGGGTGTTTCGCGTATGGACACCGAGCGTGACGTTCACCTTCGTGCGGGAATGTCCTGTACGGACTGCCACAAGAACGACGTCTCGCACAACATCAACCGGGGTGTCGAGCGCGTGTGCGGCGAAAAAGGGGTGTGCGGCAAGGTCAACCCGTTTTCCTGCGCCGGGTGCCACGTTGCGAAGAATGGGAAGGCCGGACGTTACGGCGCCCCCGTTCCGAACCACGTCGGGTTCCCAGTCACGCACTTTGAGGTGCTTTCCTGTACCGTCTGCCACAGCGGCGTGACAAAGGACGGTGAACTCGGGACGGTCACGACCAGCCGTGCCAACCGCATGGGCGTCTACGGGCGCGCTAAGTGGTTGACCGACTTCCCGTCCATCCAGGAGCCGGTGTTCGTCCGTAACGAGAAGACCGGGAAGATTGAACCCCGCCGGATCGTCTGGCCCGCCTACTGGGGTGTCCGTGAAGGTGACGGCGTGAAACCGATCGCCGCCGAAAAGGTCGCCGAAATCGCCGGCAAGACGTTGAGCGCGATGAAGGACGTCGGCGACATCCTGCGTATGCTGGACACCGATCCCAATATCGCGGCAACGGGTTTCCGCCCCGTGCTAGCGGTGGAAGGCAAGCTCTACCGGACCAATGTGGACGGCATTCCCGTTTTGTTTGGCGAACAGTCCGGCATAAGCGACGGATACGTCTACGTCCGCGATGCGGAGCGTTCCGTACCTAAGGCGAAGCAGGAGAAGGTGGAACCTGCGCTTTCTGTCAAACTTGTGCAGGACGCCCTCGAGAAGGCGATCCCCACCGGCGTGAAGGCCTGCGTCGAGATTGTCCCGGCTTCTTATGACCCCGCGCTCGATTGCGCGGCGGAAGCCGAAAAGAAGGTCGCGGAATTCGCGAAGGATATGGAGACGATCACCGAACGGCTTGTACAGGACGAAAAGGAAACGTTCGACAAGTTGAAGGCCGATGAGCAGAAAACGCGCCGCGAAGAGATCGCCTCCAGAGTCAAGGAGGATTTCGTCCAGGAGTTGACCTCGCGCTACGGCGATGAAAAAGAGGCGAAGACCACGAAGATCAATAACCTGATTACGACGCTCGAAGCCAGTCCGCTTTACGATGTGGCAAAGCGGGGCGCCGTGGTTACATCCGGTAGAGTCTTTTATATTCCCGTCGGAGAGAAGCAACTTACCAACGAGACCTATTCCGCCTCGGCCTCCCCGGTGGACTTCGGGTTCTACGACGAAAAGGCGAAGGCGTTCACCTCGGTAACCGATGCGCGGACGTTCAAGTCGGTTGTACAGCTCGTCGGATCCGGCGCGACGCTCACGGAAGAGATGGTCGCCGAAACGCTCCAGAAGCTCGCTGCGGCGAAGATCGAAAAGCCGGTCTACGTCGGGCACGGGAAGGTCTGGGAACTCGTCGACGGCAAGCTCGCCGCGAACGAGGAAAAGGCCGCCGAACCTGTCTCCTGGGCGCTCGGACACGATGTTCGTTCGGCGCGTCTGGCGCGCGGTGCGAAGCCGGTGAAATGCGCCGACTGCCATACAGCCGACTCGAAATTCTTTTTCGGGAAGGTTGCTTCGACCGGGCCTCTGCTGACGGCGCGGAACACGGTGCTCCGCCAGTGCGACATGATGAAGGTCTCCGGAAGCTACAACCGCCTCTTCGGCGCGATGTTCCTGGTCCGGCCCTTCTTCAAGGTTTTCCTCTGGGTTGTCTTTGCGATTCTCGCGCTCGTCGCGGTCACCTTCACGGCGGCGGCAGTCCCCGCCTTCCTTGGCAAGGGCGGAATCCCCTATGGTACGAAATGCGAGAAACTGGCGGTCACGGTCAACCGTCTGTCCGGTCTGGCGATGTGTCTCGCCGGGACGTACCTCGGACTTTCCGGCGGCATCGGCTGGTTCTGCGGCGGAATGACGGGGTACTGGCTAGTCCTTCACCAGTGTGCGGGCGGCCTCTTCTGTGCCGCGTTGCTGGCGTTGATCTGGTTCCGGGGCAAGAACCGTCTGGCGTCGAAGCGTTCCTTCTGGTGGATGCTGGCGATGACGCTCGCCGTCCTTGTGGTCTTCACTGCCGTCGCGCCGATGATGACGATCTTCGGCGACGGCTGGCAGAAGGTACTGCTCCAGGCGCACCGCTGTTCGACGTTCTGTTTCCTTGCGGTTTCCGTCTGGATGCTGATCAGCGGCGGACGGAAGGAGTAGGGGAGTCGGCGTGGACGCACCCGGTCTAGTTTTGAAGTTCGAACACCGCGCGATGGCGACGGTGTTCGAACTGATGATCGCCGGGGAGGAGCGGGATATCGCGGAAAGCGCGGCGTTCCATGCGTTCTCCCTCGTCGACCGGATCGAGTTGCAGATCAGCCGGTTTCTGAACGTCAGCGAAGTCGCGATGATCGCCCAGCTCGCGCCGGGGCAGGTCTACCGCGTCAATAAGGAGACGATGGACCTGCTCTTGAAGGCGACGGAAGTCTGCGCGGCGACGGGCGGGGCGTTCGACGTGACCGTCGGGCCGGTGATGGACGCCTTGCGGAAAGTCAACAACCGTTGGACTGCGTTGACCGACGAAGAACGGGAAGATGTGGTGGCGCGCTGCGGGATGTCCCGCCTTGTGCTGGACCCCGACCATTTCCTCGTTAGCGTCAAGGCCGACAGGCTCGGACGTCCCACCCCCGTGGAACTGGATTTCGGCGCCATAGGAAAAGGCTTTGCCTTGGACTTGGCACGAGAAATGCTTGTAAACGAGTGGGAAATGGGGAATTTCCTCTTCCACGGCGGGACCAGTTCGGTGCTTGCGGTCGGCGATGTCGGCGATGGGAAACCGGGGTGGCCGGTGACGATCGGCGGCGACTGGCGCGAACGGGCAAAGTTCGGTGCGTTGCGCCTTGCAAACGGGGCGGTCGGCGGATCGGGCTTTGAGGAACAGGGATTGCATGTGGTCGATGCGCGTAAAGGTGTCGCGGCGACGCGGCACGCCGGTGCATGGAGTTATGCGCCGGATGCGGCTACGGCAGACGCACTTTCGACGGCGTTCCTCGGTATGGAGTGGAAGGAGATTGTGACCGCCTGCCAGGCGCTTCCGGGAACGGGGGCGTTCGTGGCACGGGACCAGGCGGTCTGGTTGGACAAGGTGCGTAGTCCTGTGCGCATTTGCGGGACATTCCCGCAGGAGAAGATGACAGCTTAAGCCGGGGGACGGCGGGTGCCGGACATCCGGGTAGGTCAACAAACGGTTTCGAGAGAAACCAGAAAAAGGAGAAGCACATGAAACTGAATGCATGCATCATCGCCGCCCTCGTGTTGGGAGCGGGTATCGCCGCCGAGGCGCAGGTGACGTTGAAGATCGAACTTCCGAAACCCCAGTTCGCGGGGACGCCGAAGGACATCAAGACGGCTAACCTTGAAACACCCCGGAATGGCAAGCCGTATCCCGCAATCACCGTACCGACCGGCTGCGACAAAGTTCTCTCCCGCGACTGCAAGGTCACATCCAGCGACCCGGAGCCGATCCTCGGCGAACTTTCCTACATCACCGACGGCGACAAGGAACACGACGCGGCGACGTATGTCGAACTCGGACCGAAACTGCAGTGGGTTCAGGTAGACCTCGGCGCGGAGCATGAAATCTATGCCGCGTGCGTCTGGCACTACCATGGCGAAGCGCGCGTCTACCGCGACGTCGTCTGCCAGATCTCCAACGACAAGGATTTCATCGACGGCGTCCAGACGGTCTTTAACAACGACCACGACAACTCCGCGAAACTCGGCGCCGGCCGCGACAAGGAGTACATCGAGACGCATGAAGGCCGCCCGTTTGCCTGCAAGGGCGTGAAGGGTCGCTACGTCCGTTTCTACAGCAACGGCAACACCTCCAACGAGATGAACCACTACACCGAGGTGGAAGTCTACGGGAAGTAAACCCGAACGCCGGCAGCACGGCGACAATCAAGAGTGATCGACGGCAACCGATGGCAATCGGGTGCCGTCGATTCTTGTTTATTTTGCCCATTCCGCCAGATGGGCGGTCAGGGACTGATAGCGGGCGTAGAGGCGGTTGTATTCGGTACGGGCTTCGGGGGTTGGCGTCTCTTCGTCCGTCACGCGCGTCACGCGGTCTACGATGTCGAAATCCGGCCATAGACCGCATCCGACACCGGCAACCGCCGCCGCGCCTAACGCCGCCGCCTGTTGCCCGATTTCCGTGCGTACCACGCGGAGTCCGTAGACATCCGCGTAGATTTGCCGCCAGATCGCGGCTTTCGCGCCGCCGCCTACGAGCGTCAACGGTTCGGCGACGGGAACGAGCGCGCGAAGTCCATCCAGGGCACCGCGCAACCCGAACGCTACCCCCTCCATCACGGCACGGATGAGGTCTCCGCTCGTGTGACAGAGATCGAGGTTCGCAAAAGCGCCCCGGATCTTTGGGGTCGCATCCAGCGAACTTCCGCCGGCGAGCGAGGGATTGAAGAAAAGGCCGTGCGCACCGCGTCCCGCTTTTTCCGCGAGCGTGTCCATTTCGGCATAGTCGAGACGTAATACGTCGCGCAGCCACGTGTGGCTGGTGCCAGCCGAAAAGATGGCGAGCGCGCTGGCGTATTGTCCGGGCACGACGTGGTCGAACACGTAAGGCCGCGTCGCTGCGTCGATCACGGGTTTTGCGCTTGAGACGGCGATCCAGCTGGATGACCCGAGCGAGTTGTAGGCGCGTCCCTCCTTGTATGCGCCCGCTCCGAGCGCCATGCAGCTGTTATCGACGCCGCCCGCGACGACGACGGTCGATTGCGGCAATCCCAGTTCCTTCGCCGCATCCGCCGTAAGCGTTCCCAGCATGTACGTCGAGGGAACGATCTTCGGAAAGATTTCCGGCGGCAGTCCGCTGGCGTCGAGAAGGGCGGGGGCATACGCCCGGTCGGCGAGGGAATAAACGCCCGATCCGGAGGCATAGGAATTATCGGTCGCCTTTATGCCGGTGAGACGGTAGTTGATGTAGTCTTTTGTTCCCAGCACGACCTCCACACGCGCGAACCACTCCGGTTCATGTTTACGGAACCACATGAGTTTGAAGACGCTGTAAAGACCGGGAGGGAAACCGCAGCCGGTTGTCTCGTACCAACGTGTCTCGTCGATGGAGCGGAAGAATTCGCGGGCTTCGGCGTCGGCGCGAGAATCGCTCCAGATCGGGACGCGCTCGCGGAGCAGGTTGCCTGCGGCATCCAACGGGACGACACCGAGTGAATGGCCGGATATCCCGATGGCCCGGACACAGGACATCGCCTCGTCTCCGGCTTTTTCCGCGAGCAGCCGCGTCGAGCGGACGGTAGCCCTCCACCAATCAGCCGGCGCCTGTTCGTGGAAACCGGAGGCGGGGTAATGGGTTTCGTAGGCATCGAAACCGGAGGCTTCGCAGACGCCGTTTCCATCGAAGAGTGATGCCTTGATGCCGCCCGTTCCAAAGTCGTAGGCGAGAATCTTTGAATCATTCATGGCATTTCATCCTTTCTGGTGAGTAGCTGTTTTCTTCACGGGTGGTGAGGCGCAATGTCTCGCAAGCCAATATATCAGATCCAGCCTGTCTGACGCCAATATCAAGACCTTCTGCGCCGGAGAACAACGAAATCGTAGTCATCTGGGTTTGTTTCGCGTTTTGCATTTCCAATACCTCCTTATCTCGCTGCTGAGGCCACAATGTACACCGACACCATCGGAAGAAAGTCGGATGGGGGCCATGTAACCAGATTTGTGAGGCATTCCGCACGGGGGGCCAGGTGCGACATCCGTCACCCGCGCTGGCCTGCCAGCTCATCGAGGATCGACCTCGCGGTTTTCACGCCGATCCCGAAACGGCGCGTCCCCGCATTGTACATGGCAAGCAGGGTCTCCAGCGTGCGCACTCCGCCGGCGGCTTTGACACCGCAACGGTCGCCGACTGTCCGTTTCATCAAGGCGCAGCGTTCGACGGTGGCGCCTGTCGGCGCCCATCCCGTCCCGGTCTTCACCCAGCTCGCGCCGGCCTCGGCGCACCACTCGCATGCGCGGATGATCTCCTCGTCCGTGAGCCAGTGGCATTCAAGGATTACCTTCACGGGACGGTTGGCGGCGGCTTCCACCACGCCGCGGACATCGCCGACATAACGGGCTTTGTCCCCCGCTTTCAGCCAGGCGATGTTGTTCACCATGTCCACCTCGTCGCATCCGAATGAAACCAGCTCCTTCGCGGTTTCGACTTTGATGCGCGTAGTTTCCGCGCCGCCCGGAAATCCGCTCACGGAGGCGAGCTTCACGTCCGTGTCCGCGCCCAGGCACGCCCGCATGTAGGGGACGTGCGCGGGCAGGCAGAACACGGCGGCGACGCGGAACTCTTTGGCGAGTGCGCAAACGTCACTGATGTCTTCGAGCGTGGACTGCGCCTGGACCGCGCTGATGTCCATCATTTTTGCAATTTCAGCACTCGTCATACGTCTGTTCCTTCCGGTTTAGAGGGCCGCTTTCAGGATTTCCGCGATTTCTTCGGACGTTACCGGCGGGTTGCAGGAGAGGACGCCGTCCGCGTTGAAGCTGACGCTCTTCACGCCCTCCACGATGGCGGGAATATCCGCCTCCGTGATCCCCTTCTCGGAAAGCGTGGTCGGCACGCCGCACGCCTTGATGAACGCCTTGAACGCTTTGATCCCCTCTCCGGCGATTTCGAGTTCGGTTTTGCCCTCCGGGTTGACACCCATCACCTTCGTCGCGAAAGCGGCGTAAAGGGCGGGCTTGCGCGCCTTGAAAAAGTCCATCCACGGGGGCATCATGATGGCGAGGGAAGAGCCGTGGTTGATGCCGTGGTGCGAGGTGAGGACGTGCCCGACCTGGTGGATCGGCGTCCAGGCATCGCCCGGCGATGCCCATCCGTTGATGGCGCAGGTCGCGCACCACATCAACTCGGTCCGAGCGTGGACGTTCTTCGGATCCTTGAGAACGACGGGCAGGTTCTCGACAATCGTACGCATGAGGGCGAGTTGCCAGGCGTGGAGGAGGTCGCTCTCATCCTGTCCGTTGACATAGATTTCCAGAACGTGGCTGATTGCGTCGATCGAGCCGCAGGCCGTCTGGAAAGGCGGCAGCGTGTAGGTGAGTTCGGGGTCGAGGATCGACGTTTTCGCGTACAGGCACTCCGCCCAGATGTAACTCTTCTTGCCACGTGTCGTGGAGCTGAGTACGCTGCAGTTGTTCATCTCGCTCCCCGTGGCGGGGAGGGTGGGGATTAGCAGGGTCGGGAGCGATTTCTCTGGCGGCTGCGTCGTCACGTTCGAGTGACAGGCGTAAACCATGTTCCAGAGGTCGCCGTGGGTGTAGAGGACGCCCGCCGCGAGCGCCTTCGCCGCGTCCATCGCGCTGCCGCCGCCGACGCCGATCACGAGATCCGCACCGAACGCCTTCGCCTGTTCGACACCTCGTTCGATCATTTCGACCGGCGGGTTCGGCACGACTTCGAGGAACTGCATAGAGGCGACGCCCGCCGCGTCCAGCATCTCCTTCAGCTTGGCGAGCGTGCCGGTGACGCTTCCGTCGTTGTACGAGACGATAATCGCCCGCTTGCCGAGTTTCGCCGCTTCCTGCCCAGCTTGAGCGAACGTGCCGTTTCCAAAAACAACCTTTACCGGGTTGTGGTATGTGAATGCATTCATTTCTGTTCCTTTCGTGGTTTGTATCAGATCAGTCGTAAACCTTCTTCCCCTCGCGGATCGCGTCGTAGTTGCGCCGTTCGGCTTCCAGCCGGCGCTGGTAACGGGATTCGCGCTGCTGGTCGGTCGGGCAGGGAACGAATCCATCCATGTCGCAACGCGGTTTCTGCTGCAACCGTTCCTTTCCCAGCCGGATCAAGGCGAGCGCTTCTTCGTAGGCCGGCTTCCCCTTCACGCGGTCCAGAATGCGTGAACATTCCGGCCGGTCGAAGTTCAGCTGCTCGCGTTGCGCCGCATGGTGGCTGTTGGCGATTTTGCCGCCGCAGAGCGTTTCGAGTTTTTTGCGTTCGTCGAAGGTGAGCGGCATCCGTCCGCCGGGGTTGTCGGGGTAGGCACACTCGTACTGCGGGTAGTAGGGGGCGTTGAGATCCATCCAGACGAGGATGCGGGCGCGTTCTTCATCCGTCAGCTTCACACCGCCGTGCCCGTAGAGCGCTTTGGTCAGTTTCGAGGCGTGAGATCCCCAGCTGTAGGCGGGTTGTATGGCGGCGGGGCCGCCGCCGATGCAGGTCACCAGACGGAGCGCCCAGAGGTCGGTGTAACTCGTGCAGAAGAACGCGCCCCGGTCTCCGCTGAGGTTGACCTTCGCCCCCGCCTTCTTCCCGTAGTCGTGGCAACTCACGCACCGGGCGTTGAAGACGGGCTGGACCTCGCGCTGGAAGCTGTAGAAGTGCGGAGGCGTCCCTTTTTCAAGTCCGGCGAGGTTGTACGCGCCGTCGAGCTTGGAAGGGGCGCGGAGCATCGCCAGCGGTTTCTTCGAGACGGGGGCGGACTCGCCGACGCGGCTTTCGTGGCATCCCACGCACCCGTACATTTCGCCGGGCTGCACATACGCGCCCGAACGCATCGACTGGACCATCTTGCCTTCCCCGTCGAGTGCCTGGAAGTAGACGAACGTGTTCGCGGGAAGTTCGAAGTAGGCGCTTCCGTCCGCTTCGACCGGGACCGTGCCCAGCACACGCTTGTTTTCAAACGAATGCCAGTTCATGGCCGGTGCCTCCTCGCCATGCCCGAACCAACCGCGTGGCTTTGTCCAGCTCCGTTTTTCGGGCGACTCCACGACGCGCAGCGCTTTCACGGTGCCGGGTTTGACGCCTTTCATGTGAGTGCCTACGTAGACGTTTTGGACGTAGAAAAAGCCGGGGGCGTCGGGGGCGGTGAACACGCGCTTGTCGCTCTGCATGGGCGGTTTGGGGGTGGTGCGCAGCACACACGGCGAGTGGCAGCCGGGGGCTTCTTCGTAGACGGCCACTTCGTTTCCGTGGAGGTCGAGGTAGACGAGTCCCAGCTCTTCGCCACGCCCCGTCATGCGCGAGGCGAGGAAATGGCCGGCGTCGATCGGGAAAGGGTCGGCGAACTTCAGACGGATCGATTTTGTTGAATCGAAATCCTCCCGCCCGTCGGCGTGAATCCGCGACCGGTAGGAGGCCGGCCAGGTACGGACGACGGACATCTGTCCGTCAACCCCCTTGTTGCGGTCGAGGATGCCGAGCGCGCCCCACGGACGGTCATGGCAGCTGCCCAGCACGGCAATGACTTTTGAGCTGTCCGAGGTGTCGAGTGCGCGGGCGTTGATTACACCGCCTGGGCTTGTCGTGTTGTTTCCCCAATAGATTGCGTGCCGGGTGCCGTCGGGGTTGCACGTCCACAGCCCCTGGGCGTCGCCGAAATTGCGATCGACATATTCCCAGCGGTCGTAGAGGATCCGCCCGTCCGGCATGACGGAAGAGTGTCCCTCGAAAAGGGTGGAGACCCCGATCTGATGGATGTTCGCGCCGTCCGCCGCCATCCGGTACAGGTTCGCCATGATGTGGCGGTTGCACATGCAGTATTTCGGGTTGCGGGTGGAGCTGAACACGATGCTGCCGTCCGGAAGCCAGACGGGGTCGATGTCGGAGACGCCCTTCTCGTGGGTCAGTTGACGCAGGTTTGAACCGTCTTCATTCACGGTGTAGATGTGGTAGTCATCCTCGCGGTTCGTCCGCATGGCGAATACGATTCGCTTGCCGTCGTAGTCCACCTCCGGATCGCGGATGGTGCGGTTTTGGACCTCAGGCACGATGACGCGCGTCTTCCCGGTCTTGGGGTTGAACGCCTTGAGTGCACCCTGAGTGGTGTACTTGTTCTGGTTGATCTCCCCGTACTGGAAAAGGGTTGCCGTGTTGTGATGGTCAACCGCGTATTGTGCGTGTGTCGCGAAAACGATCTCGTGCGCGTTCACAAGCGGGTTTTCGCGGACGAGCGCGTCTTGCAGGAATTTCTGAAACGCATCCACGGTCGAGTCGGCGGCAGTGACCAGTTTCTTCAGGAGGGCTGCGGCGGGGTAGGCGGGGAAGCGAGTGCCGAGTTCGTGGATGGCGGCCGCCGCCGAAGCGACGGCCGTTCCGGACGGTTTTGGTTTTCCCTGTCCCGCAACGATGCGCGTGGCAAAATCTGCCGCGCCGATCGTTCCGTCAAACGCGACGTCATCCACGGTGACGTGTCCCCAGCCGCCCGTCGCCAGGTCGGTCACACGGAAGAACGTGTCGCGTCCGACAGCTTTCGGCACGGTCCAGGTTTCGGTTCGCATCGTTTCGGCGTTCATCCCCGTGGAGACGGCGAGCGTTTCACCGGTTTCGCGGTCGATGAGCGAGAAGGACGCATACTGGCCACCCCCGATTTTAAATGTCACGCGGGGGGAGGAGAGTCGTACAAGGGGCGATTCGATCACGCCGGTCTGACGATCAAAGGAGGTGTTCTTCGCACTCTCCAGCGTCGTGAGGAACCACTTGCCCCCCTTCGTGTAAGGCTTGCCGGAATTGTGTTCGAGCGCCCTGTCGGAGACAGGCCGTTCAAACGCACCCGACACGATCTTCCACCCCTGCAGGTCGCCTGTCTCGAAATTGAACGTCGCACCCTGCGCAACTGCCGTCAGCGCGAGGACCGCAACCGTCACATTCTCTTTCATTCCCTCAGCCTCCTCTTCGCAAATCTCGCCGGACGTGCGAAATTCTGGACACGTTCCGACGAACACGCTTTAGTTTACCACACCTTTCTCGCGGAGTACAGGGAAAACGAATTCCCGTTGGGGTACAACCTCTCATTCGATGCCCGAGAAAAGGGAAAGGGCGTTCCGGGTTGTCAAGTCGGCGATCCGGGTGCAATCCGTGTCGCGGACGGCGGCGAGGCAGGCGGCGACGTGCGGGACGAACGCAGGCTCGTTCCGCTTCCCGCGCATCGGCACCGGGGCGAGGTACGGGGAGTCGGTTTCGATCAGGAGTCGGTCGTCAGGAATCTCCGCCGCCACGGCGCGGAGCGGGTCTGCGTTGCGGAAGGTGACGATGCCGCTGAAGCTGATGGCGAAGTTCCGGGCGAGCAGTTCACGGGCGAATTCCATCCCTCCCGTATAGCAATGGATGACGCCGCGAAGTCCTTCCCTGTTTTTTTGAGGAACCGCGTCGAGCGACTGCAACGTCGCCTCGTCCGCCTCCCGCGTGTGGACGCTGACGGGGAGTCCGCACTCGTCCGCGAACCGTAGCTGGGCTTCGAAAAGCGCCTGCTGCGCGCGCAGGTCTACGTTTCCCCAATGGGTGTCGAGACCGATTTCCCCGATGCAGGAGAGCCTTGCTTTCCTCCCTCCCTGAACGAAGGGCTTTAGCAGCAGGATCGCTTGGTCCGGAGTAAGACTGGCGGCTGTCGAATAATCGTATCCGCGGGCACGTAGGCATTGTTGCGGCGCGGCAAGGAAGGCTGCGGTCGCACCCCCGTTCGTTTCCGGGTCGCACCCGATCGCCAGAATGTGCGCTACCCCGGCTTCGCGCGCCCGCGCCAGAATACCGGGAGTGTCGCCCGAAGGGGGGAAATGGCAGTGCGAATCAAAAAAAACAGGCGTTACCATTGGTGGTCTCCCGATGTGACTTCCACCCAGCGGTTCAGGCGGGCGATCCAGACGCGGGCGGTCACGCCGCCTGGCAAATTTAACGCAAGTCTCACGTTTCCGTTTTTGTCGAACTTCCACTGGAGCGAGACGCGCCCGTGCGGCGTGTCGTAGTGGCCGCGTGCCCACGTGACGCCTTTCACCGGTTGCGGACGTATCACGAACTTGTCCGCGCCGACGGCGTCGTCCGCCAGATCGAGACCCAGCAAGTGCTTCATCAGCCATTCATCGACGGAACCGAGCATCGGATGGTTGTTGCTGTACGTGTCTTCCGATTTCTTCCAGTTCTCCCAAAGCGTAGTCGCGCCGTTGTCCAGCATATACATCCAGCCGGGGTAACCCCGGTGGAGGACGATGTCGCCGGCCGACTCGTTCTCGCCTTCTCGGGCAAGCGTCTCGAGCATGTATTTCGTCGCGATCAGCCCCGTTGTCAACGCCCCTCCGTGTTTCCGGATGTCCTGCACGAGCAGTGCTACTGCGTCGGGGCGGCATGACTCCGGCAGAAGCCCGAGGTAGAGGCCGTATGCCTGTTCCCCCTGTATTCCTTTCCCGACCTTGCCGCCTTTCGTATAGCGTTTGAGGAAGGTCGTGCGGATGTCGTCCGCCAGAACCTCGAAGGAACCCGCGTCATCGGCATATCCCGCCTTGCGCGCCAACGAGGCCGTGAGTTTCACAAACTGGTAGTAATTTGCCGTGCCCGTCAAATCCGTTGGTGCCTTCTCCACGGCGAGATGGTCGCCGATGCAGTGGGGGATCTTGTGGTCTGGAAACTTCGCTTGGAGCAGGCGGACGTAACGCGCGCAGACCGGGTAGAAACGGAGTGCTTCGGCGTCCCCGTAGTAGCGGAGCAACGCCTCCATCAAGACGGGGAAACCGACTGACCAGCCGATCGGACCGGCGCGGTTCCCGTATGCCTTGTCCCCGATGCCGACGAACGGCGCGGTCTCCGTGAGCCAACCGTCTTTGGATGCCGCTTCGTCCGCGAAATCCTGAAGGGTTTTCAGGTAGAATGTCCGCATATCGAAGTTCAGGATGAACGCCTCTGCCGTAGCGGCGATGTCCGCGCCGTACCCGAACCGTTCGCGTCCGGGACAGTCGGACTGCACCCCGACGAGGTTGCTGAGGAAGGTTTGGCGGCAGACGGCGTGGAGACGGTTCAGGGCCGGGTTTGAACATTCAAACGACGAGACATTCCGGACGTCGGAGGAAATCGCGTAGCGCACGGCTTGCTGCGGCGTAAGCAGCGCGTCAAGCCCTTCCACCTGGGCATAACGGAAGGCGTGCCAGGTGAATTTCGGCGTGTAGCTTTCCGCGCCGTCCCCGCGCCGGATGTAGATGTCGAGCGGTTCCGCGAGCGACGGTGCCCCGGGCCCCCCGCGTCCCGGCTTCTTGATTTGTCCGACGGTTTGCGTGAGCGGGTTGACGCTCCCGTCCGGATGGAGGAGTTCCCCGTAACGGATTGTGATTTTCTCGCCCGGTTTGCCTTTCCCGAAGTGGAAGACGGGGATGCCCGCACCGTTTATCCCGAAGTCCACGACCTGGACGGCGTTCGTGAACCAGCGGCTTGTCCCCGCGAGGGGGGCGGACGCGCGGAGCGCGGGTGCCTGGCGGGGTACGATGTCGCCGGGAGCGCCTTTCTCCGTCGCGACGGTGCGCCATGCGGCGTCGTCAAACCCCGGATCCCGCCAGCCGGGAATCTCCCGTTGTGCATCGTAGACCGTTCCGAGATAGAGGTTGTTCCGAAGGAGCGGACCTTCTGCCGTTTTCCACTCCCCGTCTGTCACAAGCTCCCGCCATGCGTCGTCCCCGTCGAACGCGAACGAGAGTCGCGCCTTGAAACAGGGCTTGCCGACGCAGAGGTGGGCGCGGAGGTTGAGGTGTCCCCACATCCGCAGGGGTAGGGGGTTGTACCAGCCGTTGCCGAGTTCGACGGCGAGGACGTTCTCGCCCGGACGAAGCAAGTCCGCCACCGGATAGGTGTCGGAGAGAATGCGGTGAGCGACGGGCGTCCAGAGCGGCATGAGGGAGGTTTCGCCTAGACGCTTTCCGTTGAGGTAGACGTCGTACATGCCGAGCGCGGCGATCTCCAGCTCGGCGGTGTCAACCTTTTTCCCTGCGGGAATCGTGAACGCCCGCCGGAAAAGAGGCGCGGGGGCGTCCTGGTAAAACGCGGCGTCGTCTTTGGGAAGCGGCTTGTCGTCCGAAATCCAGGAGATGGCATGCCAGTCGGTCTTCGGTGCGGGGGGGCGGCCGGCCGTTCCGGGACGGGAGGCGCAGCCGTCCGCCAGGTAAATTGCGCAGAGAACGGGGAGCAACAAACGGACGGATTGCAGTTTCATGTGCGGAATCCTTTTTTGTGTTTATTTTACGTCCACCACCTTCGTCTGTTTTTGACCGGCGGTGTCTGTCCATTCAAGCCTGTAACGCCCGCGGAAACCCCGGAACGAAACCTTGCCGTCCTTCGCCGCTGTCGTCCCCTTCGTCTTCCATTCTCCGTTGATGAGCGTGTCGAGCGCATCGTACGCGGGCTTCCTGCGCATATCCCGCGTGAAGAGTCCGGATATCTGTAGCTCGGTCGGGAAACTGCATCCGTCGACGAGGTTCCACCAGGTGATGCCGGCTACGGCCTTGTGGGAAAACCAGATCCGGTAGAGGTTGCGTACCGCGACCGCCTGAATCGCAAGCCCTTTTTCGCCCTTGCCTGCCTGCGGGATCGTGATTTCGGAAATGTGGATGCGTCGCCCGGTACGCGCCATCATGTCAAGGCGCGCGCGGATCGTCTTCGGCGTCCCGACCCAGTTGACGTGCGTCTTGCCGGCGGCGAGCGACTTCATGTACTCTTCCTTCATGAGGTGCATCTGGCAGCCGACGAGGTCGATCCGCGCGCCTTCCGACGTCAGATCCCGCACCTGCTTGAGGAAGTTTTCGTTGATGCTGTTGTCGTTGATGACGAGTTCGGCCGTCTCCGGGAACGCGCGCTTCGCGTCGAGGAGCGCGACGAGCGGGAAGTCTCCGGGCATGATCCCTTTGAAGCTTTTCCACACGGGCAGCCCCGTGTGCGATTTCCCATATTGCGCGAAGTCTTTGGATGACTCGTTCACCACGTCCCAGCTGTCCGCCTTGTCACCGAACAGCGCCCCGATGTCCTCCACGCGTTTCGTCCAGAGCCGGCGCATCGCACCGGTCCAGCCCGGGAGGGCGGCAGCGATCTCCCGTTCGCTCATTTTCGGATAGAGCTTCTTTTCGCAGAACCCCCTGAACTGCGCGAACTCCCATTCCCTCCCTGTCGCCTTGTACGTCTCGCGGCGTGGCAGGCCTAGTCCCTCAAGGTACTTCTTCTCCTCCTCCGGGCAGCAACTGTCATAGAGCCATTCCGGCCTCAGCCCTCCGGTGACGAGGATGTGCCCGTGTACGCGAAGCCCCTTGCTCTTCAGGAAGTCGATCACCTTGCCCGGCGGCGGACGCCGCCAGAACCTCTCCTTCACGGCCTTGGCGCGCGGCAGGGCGTTCCAGTATGCCTCGGAATCCGCCTCGCCCGAATAGGCGCGTATCACGCCGGGCGCCGGCTCGTATTCCCTCCAGTAGAACGGCACCGTGCCCTGGTTGAACAGCCCGCCCTCGCCGAAGGCTGCCTCGTAGCGCCTGTTCAGCTCCGGTGAACCGAGCTGTCCGAAGTTGAACGTCGAGGCGCCGAACCGGAACGCATGCGTGAGCTGTTCGTAGCTGACCTTCGTGCCGTCCGGCACGGCGACCGAGAACGCGGCATCCGCCTTGCGGTTGACCTCGATGTCCGCGTCGATGCGCGCCTGTTCCGCGTCGTTCCAGATTGCTGTGTAGGCGTCCGACATCACCCCGCCACTCGCGCTCGTCGCGAACAGGATGCCGAAAACAAATATGCGTTTACTGTTCATGCGCTTCATTTTACCACACCGCTTCCGCTTGGTCTATCTTTCTCTTGTGCGCCTTGCGGTGGCGGAGGCGCTGTCGCTGCGTCTTCACACGTCTTCCGCAATCAAAAAGGGCGGATCCGAAGGAGAAGGTCATCGCCGAGACGGCGCATGTCGTGCCATTTGAGGCGCGGTGTGTCGGCCAGTAAAAAGCCTGTCCCCGCGAAACCGGAAAGTCCGGCCTTGTCACCCAGAATGGCGGGGGCGTAGAAAAGGGCGTATTCGTCCACCAGTTTTTTTTCATGGAGACGGGCGGCAAGATGTCCTCCGCCTTCGCAGAGGATCGACATGACGTTTTCTTCTTGCGCCAGTCGTTCCAGCAAGGCGTTGAGCGGGAAGTCCCCTTCGTCCGTCGGCGGAAAATTCCAGACGCGGGCGGCGCCGTGCGTACAGGAAGATTTGCCTTCGAACCGTGCGACAATCGTTCTCTCCGCCGCTGCGTCGTTCAGGACGTTCGCCTGTTCCGGCAAATCGCCGTGCGTGTCCACGATGACACGTAGAAGGTTCGATCCCGCGTCGGGTTCGCCCGCGCAGGCTTCCCGGTAGAGCAAGGACGGGTTGTCGATGGCGACGGTGCCGCCGCCTACGAGGACGGCGTCTGCGCGTCGGCGCATTTCCTGGACTTCTCTTCGGGCTTTCGGCCCCGTGATCCATTTGGAGGAGCGGTTCCGGTCTGCGATGCGGCCATCGAGCGTGAGCGCCAGTTTCAGCGTGACGAACGGCCGTCCGGCGGTGACATGGCGTCCGAACGGTTCGATAAGCGGCAAAGCCTCTTCGCGGCAGATGCCGGTGACGACATCAATTCCGTTTTCGCGGAGGAGGTCGTAGGCGCGCCCCGCATGGCGCGGGTTCGGATCGTCGCAGGCGACGACGACCCGCGCTACGCGTTCGCGCAAAATCCGTTCCGTGCAGGGCGGCTGCCGACCCGTCGTGGAACAAGGTTCGAGCGTGACGTAGACCGTTGCGCCGGCGGCGGACTCCGTACAGGCATCGAACGCATTGACTTCGGCGTGGGCCAGTCCCGCACGGCGGTGGCGGCCCTCGCCGATAATACGTCCTTGCTTGACAATCACCGCACCGACCGGCGGGTTTGGTCGCGTCAAGCCCTCACTGAGCCGCGCAAGCTCAATGGCGCGGCGCATAAACGCGGCGTCGTTCAAAATCCGTCCCCGTGCGCGGCTAGGTGCGCGTCGCGGCAGCGGCGGCGGCGGATTCCTCGCGGTGCTTGCTGCGGCATTCGCTGCAGTAGAAATACGGCTTGTCCCAGGTGGTCTCCTCTTCGCGTCCGCACGTGTCGCAGACGCGCACCTGCTTGCGGTGTTCGTTGCGGCAGTTCGAGCAGAAGAAATCGGGACCGGCCCAGGTGGTTACTTCTTCGCGGCCGCAATTCTTGCAGACACGGGTCTGCTCTTCGCGGACCAGGCGGATCTGCTGTGCGTGCTCGTCGAGGAAGATTGGGGGAAGGTCTTGGATACCGGTGGTGGTGAGCAACATCGCGCTCGTGAGGAATTTCCCGTCAATGTTGTTCATACCGACAATCTGGACGCGCTTGCCGACGGAACGGACCCGCTTTAACAACGGGATGTAGTCGGCATCGCCGCCCACGAGGGTCGCGATATCGTATGCACCGGGAATCGAGGCGTAGTAAAGCATCGAAGAGGCAAGCGCGACATTCACCCATTTATCATCCGGACGGGCGTGCGGCTCGCGGCGGAAATCGAGTTCGAGAATCTCCGTGTCATAGGCACACTGCTGCGACAGAAAGTCGTAGAACGAACGCTGTTTCGCAGGGTTGTACCCTTGCTTGTTCACGGGGATTGTCCCGAAGTAATTCGTGCGGACTACGTCCACCTCGGTGTCGAGCGAATCGGCGATCGACCGCGCGATGATATCCGGGATTTGCTTGTAGTCAATTTCAAAACCTGATTCTTCGCCGAGCGATTCAAACAGGGCCTGTCGACTGTGATAGAGCCAGCTGCCGTCAACGAAGATCATTGTTTTTACCGACATGATTTAATTTCCTTCCGTAATAGGACTTTATTACTCTTTTGAAGCGAAATGCACCTCGCATTTCAGCCAAAAGACAAATCAGTATGGTCTGAAAACCGAAAATTGTCTACTTAAAAATTCGATTTTTCTTTCCCTCCGTTTTCTGGTATGCTTACGGGCATGAAAGTTCTTGTGGGATTGAGCGGAGGCGTGGATTCGTCCGTGACGGCCCTTTTGCTGAAGGAAAAAGGGTATGACGTGACGGGCGCGACCATGCGGCTTTGGCGTGACGGACGGTATCGCGGCGGGACGCGCGATGCCTGTTTCGGACCGGGCGAGGAACAGGATGTAGAGGCCGCGGCGGATCTGTGCGCGCGGCTCGGTATCCCGTACCGGACGTTCGATTGCGCCGACACGTATGAACGCCTTGTCATCGAACCATACCGGAAAGCGTTCCTCTCCGGGCGGACGCCGAACCCGTGCGTCTGTTGCAACCAGGCGTTGAAGTTCGGTGCGCTTCCCGATCTGGCACGCGCGGAGGGGATTGATTTTGATGCCTTCGCGACCGGTCACTATGCGCGTGTCGAACGCTGCGCCGACGGGCGTATGCACTTGCTGAAGGCTGTGGAGTCACGGCGCGACCAGTCGTATTTCCTTTACCGCCTTTCGCAGGAACAACTCGCCCGCCAGCTTTTCCCGCTCGGCTCCCTCTCCAAAGACGAGGTGCGCCGGATCGCCCGGGAACATGGCCTGGATGCGGTGGCGGAAAAACCGGACAGCCAGGATTTCTACAGCGGCGACCGCAACGAGTTGATCGGATGCCCAGATCGTCCGGGCGACATTGTGGACGAGTCGGGCCGTGTCCTCGGCCGCCACACCGGCTTTTGGAAATTCACGATCGGCCAGCGGAAAGGACTCGGTATCGGCGGTGCGGGCGATCCGCTTTTCGTGATCGACGTGAATGCTTGTGCGAACCGCGTCGTGGTCGGCCGCCGTGAGGCGGGTATCCATCGCGCCTTGATTGCGACGGAGTGCAACTGGGTCTCCCGTGCCGCCCCCCGGCCGGGCGAGACGTTCGAATGCGCCGTCAAGGTCCGTTCGCAGGGGAACGTCGCCCCTGCCTGTTTCGTCACGGCTCGCGAGGACGGTTCGGTGCGCGCGGTTTTCCCGGACGGCCTTTTCGGCGTCGCCCCCGGCCAGTCCGCCGTTTTCTACGACGGCGAGACGCTGCTCGGAGGCGGCTTCATCCTCTCTTCGGAAGCGTGAGGTGGCAGAATGAAAAAAAACATGGCGTTGGTTGCCTGCCTACTGTTTTCATGTCCGGTTGTTGTGACGGCGCAGACGAACCTTGTGATGCGGACGTGGGTTTCCGTCAACGGGAACGAAGTCCGCGCCGCGTTTCTGCGAGAGGAGGACGGGCGTGTCTTTCTGCAACGCCCGGACGGGAAGGTCGTCGCGACGCGGCGCTCCAGGCTTTCGCCGGACGACCTCGCCTGGATTGACGCTCGTTCTGCCAAGTCGGCGGAACGGTTTTCCTTCCCGCGCGCCAAGATGGTCGAAACCAACCACATGGAGCAATACCGGTTGATTCGGCGCATCATCGTGGAAACGTTGACCCGCCTGACGAACAACGCCCGCAATGACAAGCGGCTTGCGTTCGTGATCCGCGATGCGTTCACGCAATACGGCTGGGTTTCCATCCTGGCGGATTATTATCAGGACGCGGACGGGAAGGCCGGCAAAGTGAAATCGCTCAGGTTCACACCGCGTGCGCCGGTCGTCCTGCGCGAAGCGGTCGCGATGGTGCGTGACAAGTTCGTCTTGCCGTTTCCGGAGACGATGGACGTCCGCCGCGTGACCATCAAGGGGAATGCCTATTGGGAGGTTCTTTCTCCGCCCCCGTATGTTTCACGTATCCTGCTGGCCGAGGAGGATCACCGCGGCGAGGTTTCCACGGTCAACGAGTTCGCCCTCTTTTTCCCGCCGCCCCGAGAATAAGGAAACGTATGTTCCGTTCAGCACGTTCCTTTTTAACCATTGCAAAGGCCACGTGGCTGGAGGCGATTCAACAGCCGGTCGCCTTTCTGACCGCGCTCGCCTCCGTTGTCTTGACCTTGATGGTTCCGGTTTTCCACTTTCATCATTTTGGCGAAGAAGGGCGTCTCGCACGTGACAGCGGTTTGTCTTGCCTCCTTCTGGGCGGTCTCGTCCTTGCCGTCGGCGCCGCAGGGCGCTCCGTCTCGCGGGAGATCGAAGGTGGAACGGCCGCCGCCGTGATCGGGAAACCGGTTTCCCGTTCCGTCTTTCTCGTTGCGAAGTGGGCGGGGATTTTCGGCGTGACGTTGTTTTTCGGCGTCGCCCAGACTGCGGCGACATTGATTGCGGAACGTTCTTCTTCCCATTCGGTGGTTTTCGAGGATACGCCGGTACAGATGATGGATGTGGTTTCGCTTCTACTCGCACTCGGTTTCGTAGCTGGTTCGCTTCTGCTGGCGGCGTTCTTCAACTGGGCTTTTCGGAAACGGTTCGGCGTCCTTGCGTCTGCGGGACTTGTCCTCTCCCAGTTGGCGGCTCTCGCCGTCACGGAATGGAAGAACCCGTTCGTCGCCCTGAACCTCCGTGTGCTGCCCGCCGCCGTGTTGGTTTTGGCCGCCCTAGCCGTCTTTGCGAGCCTGGCTGTAGCCCTTGCGGCGCGCTTCCGTACCGGAACGATTCTCGCCGTTTGCGCCGGCGTCCTGTTGCTCGGTCTCGCGGGGGATACGCTGTTCGGTTCGGCGGGGGCATTTTCGCTTCGCGGTATCGGTTCGGGGGTTCTTCCCGACTTGCAGAATTTCTGGTTGAGCGACGCGGTCGCGCGCGGCGGGCGCATTGCGCCCGGATACCTACTGGAGGCGTTGGCGCATGCGGTCGTTTTATGCTCGCTCTTTTTGACGGCGGGGTGCCTGCTGTTCCGCAATCGCGACCTGGGGTGAACAAGATGGAAGAACACGTGATTGAACTGAAAGACGTGCGGAAGGTGTTCCGCGATTTCTGGCGCAGACCGACCGTCGTCGCCGTGGATGGATTGAACCTTGCCGTCCGCAGGGGCGAGGTTTTCGGTCTGCTCGGACCGAACGGCTCGGGGAAAAGCACGACCATCAAGATGCTCCTCGGCCTGTTGCGCCCGACTTCCGGCAGCGTGAAGCTTCTCGGCAGGGAGCCAACCGATGTCGCTGCGAAGGCCCGCATCGGGTACCTTCCCGAACTTTCCCATCTCCATACCTTTCTGACGCCGCGTGAAACACTCCGCTACTACGCCAGCCTTTTCGGGCTTTCACGTTCGGAGGCGGCGCGACGTACGGACGAACTGCTCGCGATGGTGGATCTGGCAACGGCGGCGGACCGTCCCGTCGGAATGTTTTCAAAAGGGATGGCGCGCCGCGTCGGTCTCGCCCAGGCGTTGATCAACAAACCGGAGCTGCTGATCCTCGACGAACCCACTTCGGGACTCGACCCGATCGGCACCCGGGAGGTGAAAGACTTGATCCGTTTGCTTGCGCAAGGCGGCGTGACCGTCCTCACAACCTCGCACCTTCTGGCGGACACCGAGGACATCTGCGACCGCGTCGCCATCATGGATCGAGGCGTCCTGCTCGCGGAAGGGCCGGTTGCCGATCTGCTCCGCCGTCCCGACGCCGTCCGCTTCACGCTTCAAGGCGTGGACGACGCGAAGGCGGCGGCGTTGCGCGCGCACCTCGAAACCGAATGTGCTTGCGCCGTCCGGCAGGATTATCCCTCGATGAGTCTGGAAACCTATTTCCTTCAGGTTGTCTCGAAAGAACGGCAACGCGATGTGGAACGATTCGCGCTCGCGCCGTTCCTGCGCGGGGAGGGAAAATGATCCAGGCGTTGCTTGTTTCGATGCGTAAGACCGTCGGTGTCGCCCAGCTTGCGTTTCGCGCCGCCGTGCGGACGCGTGTCGTCGCCGCCCTGCTGGGACTGCTCGCGCTCTGCGTTGTCGCGCTCCCGGT
The DNA here is from genome assembly GCA_017962315.1 of Kiritimatiellia bacterium. Classification (GTDB taxonomy): domain Bacteria; phylum Verrucomicrobiota; class Kiritimatiellia; order RFP12; family UBA1067; genus RGIG8368. The sequence goes on along the minus strand of JAGCVN010000137.1, from coordinate 6,649 downwards.
TGTCGTGCAGGGCGACGGCACACCCGCCGGTCAACTCCATATCCAGCTGACCTACACGCTCGGACTCGCGTTCGCCATCCTTTGCCTGGCGACACTCTGGGCCGCCTGCGCGCTCTTCGCGGCGGAAATCGATACGCTGCGTATCGAATTGACGGCGGTCAAACCGGTGACGCGCGCCGAACTCTGGTTCGGTAAATGGTTCGCGCTTCTCGCCCTCGACGCATGGATGCTTGCCCTCGTCTATGCAGGCGTGTACGCGCAGACCGCCCTGCGGATGCACCGGGAAGCCTGGCCGGATTCTGTCCGCCCGGACTGCCATTTCGTGACCCGCCCCGAATTGCCCTCCCCAGTGGAAGAGGCCCGCGAAATGTATGCCTTGCTCGCGGCAAAAGGGGAGTTGCCGAAGGGAGTTGCGAAACGCCGGCTTCTCAGAATCCTCGCCGAAAAAGCGCCGGATCGTTACACCATCCTCAACCCGGGGGAGAAGGTCGTTTGGTCGTTCACGCTTCCACGCCCCGTCGGCAAAGGCGACACGCTCGTCTTGCGGATTGCGTTCGACACCGCCTTCCGTACCGGCCGGACGATCGTGGGCGTCTGCCGTTTCCGCTGCACCGATGAAGGCGCGTCGCAGGATGAAGTGCCGCTTCCGTTCGATACCGGGAACCTGGAACCGTTGAACTTCCGGCTCGATACCGCGACATTCCTGACCTCGGATTCCGGCGATGCACCGGCGTTGCGCCATTTCACCTGCACGTTTCACCTGAACGGTTCGCCCAAACACGATTCCGCAACGATGCTACGCTATCGGAAAGACGTGGAACTGCTGACGCCGGGCGGGAGCTTCCTCGTCAACTACGCCCGTTCCGCTTTTCTCCAGTTCTGCACACTCGCCGCGCTTGCCGCGCTCGGCCTCTTCCTTAGCGCGTGTTTCACCTTGCCCGTCGCCGCCTTCGCGGGAACGCTGCTCCTCGTCCTTTTCCCTGTGACCCATTCGGTGACGCTGGTCGTCAGCGAAGAAGATCGGGATACCTGGCTGAACCGCACGGGGATCTGGATCTCCGAGCGTGTGACGGAATCCGTCAACGTCGCGGTACGCGGGAATCCGCTCGACTTGTTGACGCGCGGGGAACGGATTGATCGGAAATTGCTGATGCTGAGCGCCGTGTGGGATCTCGCGGTATTCCCGCTGCTATTTGCCGCTGCGGGCTGCCTTGTCCTGCGCAAACGGGAACTTTCGGAGGCGAAATCATGAAACGACGTGAGTTTTTGGAATCGACCGCGCTCGTCGCTCTGGCGACATGCGGTTGCCTGAGCCGGAGACGTGCGACGAGCATTCCTGCAGGATCGGAAACGACGCAAGTCTCCTCACGCCGCGAACCGTTGCGTGTCGCGGTGATCGGGGTTGGCGGGCAGGGCTTTGTCAACATTCAGCTTATCCGTGCGACCGGCGACGCGATTGTCGCCCTCTGCGACGTGGACGAGACGGCGCTTGCGACAGGGCGTGCCTTTCTGGAATCCCGCCGGGACGTCCGGACATACAGGGATTTCCGCGTCCTGTTCGAACGTGAACGCGACCTCGATGCCGTGTTCATTTCGACGCCGGATCATGGACACGCCGTGCAGGTGCAATGGGCGTTGGAACGGAAAATCCCCGTTTACGTTGAACCGCCGTTGGCCCGCACCCTCGCGGAAACGCGACGACTCCATGCGCTGGCCCGTGCTGCGCACGTTCCGCTTTGGCTGGGAATCCAAAGTCGTACGGCAAAAGAATTCCATCGTGCGGCGAAATGCCTTGCAACGGGGATGTTGGGACGCCTCCATACCGTCACCGCCTGGACAAACCGTCCCGTCTGGCCGCAGGGGATTCAACGCCCAGAAGGAACGGATCCCGTCCCCGCCTCGCTTGACTGGAATCTCTGGCTCGGTCCCGCGCAGGTCCGCCCCTACCGGGAAGGTTTCTACCATGCGTTCAACTGGCGCGGCTGGCGCGACTTCGGGACGGGAGCGTTGGGCGACAGCGGTTGCCATCTCTTGTTGTTGCCGTTCACCGTGGCGAAGTTGCCCCCGGCCTCGCAGGTGGCCTGTCTGAAAGGAAGCGGGGCAGGGGAGTCCTACCCGAAGGCGACTCACGTTAGGTTCAACTGTGGAGCCACAAAACGCGGCTGGTTTGGAAAAAGGCAGGAGCCGGGCGTGACACTCGACTGGTACGACGGCGGGCTGAAACCGGAGGGCGAGGTCTTCGGAAAGGTCGCTTCTGCATTTAGCGGAAAACTCCCGGCAAGCGGTTGCCTGTTGCAGGGGGACGACGGCATCTGGCTTTCCGCCGGACTTGACGGGCGGGAACAATGGCTGGCGCTGGGAAAGGAGACGCGCCTCAGCCAATTGGAAGTGCATCCCGCCTGCCGTGAAATCATGGGGGGAACCCGGAACATCCCGTTACCGAGGATCTTCTTGAATGCAATACGGATGCGGATGGATGATTTCTTGGCGGATGGTTATCCGGTTGCGATGTTGGAAACGATCCTCTGCGGTTGCGTGGCGCAGCAGATGGATACGGATGTCCCGCTTTTCTGGAACACGGGAAAAGGTCGTTTTGAGAAAAACTTCGCCAACGCGGCTAACGCCTTTGCCGACCAACCCGTTCGCGAAGGATGGTGAGGGTAGGGGAAGGTACGCGGAGTTGTCCATTCCTGATCTTGACCGGACTCGCCTCCCCGTCACGACCGGCTGTTTTTTAATGCGGGGACGCGGAGATGCAGGGAGGGACAGCGTCCCCGCCGCCCTTGCGGTGCGCGGCAAGTTGGTACAGCAGTTCCGTCTTGTCAACGTACTTTCCCTCGCCCGCGAGTATCAAGCTCGGAAAGTCGAACACGCCCGTCGTGGGCACCTTGATTTTTACTCCGCAGTTTTCCATCGGCGCGTATTATACCAAAAATCTTCGTCCCGTGCCGACAATTGGACTCGGGCGTATTTCACGTAGTCAACCAATCGGCTCGTTTCGGAAGGTCTAAAGCGACGCTACCGCAACTTGATGGAGAAGCCCAAAGCTTCCATGCAACGGCCGAAGAGCGATGTGAAGACGCTCTCGCCGATGATGTCCACGCTCTCCACGCCGCCGCCGTCTTGGTTGGCGAACGCGAAATTCGCCTCGCCGTTCCGCGCGAGCGGACGCTTCGCGCCGCCATTGACAATCGTGGCCGTGTAGGTCTTCTTCACGGTGTCGAGGACGAGCTTCACGGTGTACGTCGCGCCGACCGTCGGCGTCGCCCCTGTCACGTCCTGCCACTTTCGCTGCCCGCCGACGCGCGTGAACACTTGGAAGCAGCCGTTCGCGCCGATGCGCACCGCCGCCTTCGCGTCGGCGTAATCGACGTCATCGTAGCCTTCCTCGTCAAAGGTGAGCGTGGCCGTCACGACAACGAACCGCGTGGCGGAAACGGTGTTCGGCGTGAACCGCGCACCGACTTCGTCGTCCTCCAGATGCAGTGTCCCGTTCTCGTAGGCGACGGATGGCGTCCACGTGCCGGTCAGCTCCTGCATCGCCTCGTATTCCTCCACCCACTGCTTGGCCTTGCGCTGGGTGTACGTGGCGACGGCAACGTCGCTCGCGACCGCGCCGTCCAGATAGGCGCGCACCTTCACGGTCGCGGCGCCGTCCAGCGTCACGGACGCGCCCGCCGCGCTTTCCTCCGTCGGTTCGCTGCCGTCCGTCGTGTAGCGGAACGTCACGCCCGGCGTGGCGCACGCGAACGTGACGGTCGCCGTGTCCCTGAACGACGTCCGCCCTTCCTCGAGACCCGACGCCGCAAGCGAGGGCTGGAGCACCTTGTTCGCCACAAGTTCCACGCCATACACGTTGCCGACCGAAGTCCGCTTGCCTTCATTTCCCTCGTTGGTCACGCCGTCCTTGTAGATGTACGGCGAAGACGTAACGTCCACCGTGACGTTCGCCTCGCCCATGAGCATGGTCGCCGTGTTCGTCACGACAATCCTGCGATTCTCGCCCGGTGCCATGTAGAGCGCGTAGATACCCTTCGCATCAGTGGTGACCGGACCTTCCGCATCCGCGGAGGAAACCGTCGCGGACGCGACCACGTTACCGTTCAGATCAAAGACGCGCCCGGAGACGATCGACATCCCCTCCGTGCCTTCGGGGCGAATGTTGTAGATGAGCGTGTTGATGGACGAGTACTTGTTGTTGCTGCCTCCAAGGGACGCATCGTCGTAGATCGCCGGCGGCCTGTACCAGCTGCCGCCACCGCCCCAGCCCATGTTGAAATGCACGTAGAGGACGCCATCGACGTAGCCGTAGCCGTCCGCCACGATCGCATGGCCTGGGATGGTCACGCCCACAGGCAACTTCGCGTCGAGGTTCGCGAGGATTCCCTTTCGGAATACATCCGCATCCACACCCGACTTGTACACGGCATCGGCATACTGGAACGTATCGACGAGCGACAGCGCAAGCGTCGCGTGCGCGGAACCCTCGCCACCGCCGAGTTCGTACCGGATCGGCACGGTGAGCCCCACGTCGCGCACAAGGTGTCCGATGGCCAGGCGGTTGGCGTCCGTAAGCGTGCCGTTGGACGCGGCCGCCTGCGGGTCGTCGAGCATGTTGTTCCAGTCGTACGTCCCGCCGAAGATCGGCTCCCACTTCGTGAGGTTCCAGGTGTAGCGCGTCTCGGCAGTCTGCGCCACCGTTCCCTGGTAGCCGTTGACCTGGTAGCCGTTCAGCCAACGCTCGCCGTTGGCGTCCAGCAGTTCGTTGCACCACACCTCGTAGGCGCCGAACGTGCCGCTTTCGATCTCGACCTGCGCCCGTCCGCTGTTCGCCCCGTAGCCGTAGCTCCATCTGTCCGCGCCAAGGCGGTTTTTCTTCCCGAACGACACCGTGCCCTGCGGCCACTTGTGGTAGTACATGATCTGCGCGGCCATTATGGCGACGCATCCGGCGCTGCGGTTGAGCGGCGTGCAGTAGTTGTAGCACGGCGCGCCGCCCACGTCGCCCTGCGCCCACTTGGACGCCAGCAGCGGCCCCACGCGGAGGTCGCCGGCGGTCATCTGCCCGTCCGTCACCGTCGTCACGGTCGTCGCCAGGCGTTTCGGCCCCGCAACCGCCGCCCCGCGCAACTTCGCCCACCGCTGCGCGGCCTTGGAATTATTCACTCCCGCCGTAGCGAGGTGCCTCCCTCCAGCACGAGTGGCACCTTGCGCCGCATTGACATCCGCCGCATTGACATCCGCCGCATTGATGTCCGCCGCATTGATGTCCGAACTGTGTTCGGACAACCCGGCCAAATCCAACTCCAACATCACCTTGAGCGGGTTCTTTGCCGAATCCGGCTCCCACGCGCCCTCCTTCATGTAGGCGAGGATCGGCTCCAGATCCGAGTCGCCGGAAACGACCACATACCCGCCGCCCGCAAGCGTGACGACGTAGTACCGGCCCTTCCCGTCCTCGCCCCCATACGCCTGCACGCCCTCCGGCGCGCCGATGGACGCGCCGTCGAGCGATTCGCCGAGCGCAATCCATCCCTTCGCGGCCTCCAAAGCCTCAGTCTCGGAAATCGGCGCGCCGGACGCGACGAGCGCCGCGCCGGACGCGAACGCCGCCAGCGCCGACTTCACAAGCACGTTTCCGCAACGCGACATGGCCCATCACCTCACAATCAGCATCGTGCCCTTGCGCTTTTTGGCCTCCAGCGCAAGCTTCGTGCCGTCGATGACGATCAGCTTCGTCTTCAACCCGGCGGAAACGGTGAACGCATTGTCGTTGACGATCTGCACCTTCTCCGCAAAGCCCGCCGGCAACGCGCTTTCCGCTTCAATGAGGACGTTCGTGACGTTGTCGAACGGCAGCACGGCCCCGTCGCCCGTGACCGTGAGCTTCACCGTCGTGCCGCTCGCGTACTCGATCCCGCCTATGTCAACCTTCGCCGTCGCCGCGCCGGACGCGAACGTCGCCCCCGTGAGGTTGAGCGTGCCGGCGTTCACCGCGATAGTACCGTTCGTCCATCCCGGGACGTCCAGCGTCCCCGCGCCCGTCTTGGCAAGCGTCGTGCCGGACGCGAAGCCGACCGCGTTGGACGATGTGAACGTCTTCCCGGAATCCACGTTCACGACGCTGTTGGACGATACGTAGAACCCACGGTTCTGCCCGAGTGCCACGTCTCCATGTACGCACAGCTGCGCGCTGTGAAGTTCAAGCCCCTTCTCCTTGTACGTCTCGGGGTTGCCGCCGATGTTCTCGGACGACTTGACGTGGAGGAACATCTTCTGGTCCGTCTTATTGGTTGCGTCCTTGACTGCGACCGGGCCGGTAAACCCGCTGTTGTCGCCCGTCGCCCAAAACACACCATCCGTGCCTGCGGCGCTGCTACGCGTATAGTACACCCCGCCGGAGCCAACCATGTCCATGGCGTTCGTGCGGACAGAATCTGAGAAGTGAGCCCTCGACATGATCACGGCCGGGCTGGACTCGCTCGCGTCGATGTGCAGTGTACCCGTCACGCTGCGCGCGCTGCGGAAAGCCGAGGAGGTGTTATTGGCTATCCACATGTGAAGTGTGGCGTTGTCCTTCAGCACGAGGTGGGGGACATGCAGATACATGACGTCCGACTCCAACGTGCCGCCACTGCCAATCGTGAGG